>JASHXQ010000179.1 GCA_030043455.1 Nitrososphaerales archaeon
ACTCCCGCCAGCCGGAAACCCAGAGTCAGTGCCTCTTCTCCTATGACTACAGTTTTGTCGGAAGCTTGTTGTTGTTGTTGCTTTGCTGCCATGATCGATCCCAGAATTTCTATGCAAAAACTAAGGAGGCTTTGATCTCTGCCTCAGGGACGTTGTTTTGTTTCCCCCGGATTATTTTAGTCAGGTTCTCAACCTCCAATTCTTTGAGCATGACGTAAGCCACGATGGACGCCAAAGACGGGGGCGCAACTCGAAGGGAGGTGATGGTCTTTTGAGTCATCTTTTTCTCGAGCAAATTCTCCACGGGTACCAACCCTTCCGTTCTGTACTCGACCAGAGATTCGGTCAGATCGTAAAAGGGCTTTAAGCTGTCGATCATCTCTTCCACGGAATTAGCTCTGTACGCATCCATCAGTGCCTGTTTCGAGATACTTCCACCCTCGACTAGTATTTTGGAAACTTCCTGCGCCTGGATATTTTGCTGCTTTGCCTTGAGAACTGCCACAAGATTTTTTGCGTCAATCCGCATTTTGATTGCAGCAACCACTCTAGGATCCGAGCCTGCCCGTCCCTGCATCGAGTTCAGCAACTTTCGCAAGTAAGCCAGCTCAATCTGCAGCATCAAGGGACCGATATCTCCTTCTGACCGATACTTTTCGATGTACTGGCTGAGGTCCGTGCTGTACTTTCTTCCCGCCCACTCGGCCACAGATGCTACGTCCTTCATGTCGATCAGATTTTTTAGATCGTAGTATGTCAGGGAGCCTGCGATCGGCCCCAGAGGATAATCGTAACTGGACACGAGGAACACGTCGCTTTGCGCACCGAAAGAATAGCCGAGAGCCTTGGAGGCCAAAATCAAATTGATATTTCTAATGTCCCAAGTTCCGAGGATGAGGGAGATCACGTCCTTTGAATCATCAGGGGTGAAAAAAATCACAGTTCTGAAAACTCGCACTAGGTGTCGATTAACCGCGGCTTCCACGAGATCCGCGCCAGAGTACTTTACAGCGAGACTTGCGACGTCGTCCTTGTAGATCGTCAGATTGAGCTCGTGTGCAAATTCGTCAAAGTCCTTTACCGACACAAGGGACTCTAACTTCGCCTGCGAGAGAAGATCAGCCTGAAGCGCTTTGGCTCGTGCGTTAGCGTAAGCGTAGACAGCACTGACCATTGAAAATGACTACTTTTGATCTCCGAAGACTTGCTTCATCAGCTGAAGCGTGAGCTCATCCTTCCGATCGTTGAACAGGGACTCTACCGTGTTGTCTACCCGGCGCCTTTCATCAGCGGAAGAAATTATGGCACCTCCAATCGCATCGATCGGATTCGGGGCGACCTGGAGACCAGATCCACTCAGTAAGGCTCTATCCCTCGCATTCACTTGAACGATGGCGCCGGAACCGATTTCAGAGACGCCTTCCTTCGTGACTTTGAGCAAAAAGGCCCGGTAATCGGACGAGTTCACAAAGTCCTTCAAGTACCGGTTGGCCTGTTCCTCGTATCCTCTCAGCACTTCCTGCCTCGCCTCCAACATTTTCCTCTTTGCTTCCAGATTGAAAGACGCAATCGATCGAACGCGATCCTCCTGCGCCTCCTTTTGCGAGTCCGCCCGAGACTGGGTGATCAAGGCATCTGACTTTGTCCGAGCATCCGAGTCTATACTGGCAGCTTCGGCTTTCGCGTCTGCAATTATCTTGTCGCGCTGTGAAGTAGTATTGGACTTGATCTCAGCTAACATTTCTTCGAGGCCCATGACTGGTTATCAACACCTCTTGGATTTGTTTTCGAGTGCGGCAGCCAACCCTGAGAGAAAGAAGGACTTTCTCTTAAGGGTGAAGGATACCGAGCATTATGATTAACGCAACAACGAAACCGAAGATGAATAGCGTTTCAGGGATGACGAGGAAAAACAGAACCGTTCCTTGCCTCTCCGGTTTTTCAGCGACAACACCCATACCTGCTGCGCCAATTCCAGCTTGCGCAATTCCAGTCGCGATCAAACCACCAGCCATCGCAATCGCAGCGGCAACATACGCTAGGGCAAGACCGGGATCAACAGTGACCATTTGAAAGATACCTGAGAAAAAACGTCTCGGTCTTCGCTTAAAGAGTTTTACTGAGAAGAGGATCGGACCGTCAGATTTCTTTTTTCTGCAAAGGGCTGGAATTTTTTTCCGTTGCCTTCAAAAAACTTGGAATAAAACTCCACGTAGTGCAACCTAATTCCTTGTATCGCGGGTTCAAAAATTCCGAGGACGATGTTCAAAATTGTTACCAAGACCACGACTACCAGCGACAGGACAAACGATCCAATTGGCCCTCCAAAAGAGGATTCAATTCCCTGAGCTGCGATAACACCCAGCAACAATGAAGCGAGGAGTACGCCTAAGATCCTTCCATAAGAAACCACGTGACTGATAATTGTGGGAATTTCCATCAGGAATCGGCCTTTTTCGTATCGAAAGATCAGGACCCCGAAGACAATCAGGCCTACAAAGCCCGCGTATTGAATGGGCTCGGGAAGGGGGCTATGCAGGACGACACTGAGCGCTACCGCGATCACTGCCACTCCGCTCCAGAGAAAGCCCAGCCAGCCAATCTTGGCGTAAACGTGGTCCATTCGGCCTTCTTTCTTTCCGATATAAATCCCGTACACGTAGCCCAGAGAGAGGTGAAACAGTCCAACAAAGAGTGTGATAATCAGGTAAACCTGAGGAGTGCGGACAAGATCAAGCACGGGCGCGTAAAAGGGTAGTTTGAAGCCAAAGTAAGCATTGATCAGCACACCCACTACGATCGCCACTACGGCGCTGGGCATCAGGATCTTTCCCAGCTGACTCATTGCATGTTTTGGCATCAAACTCTTGCCAAAACTTCGAA
>JASHXQ010000180.1 GCA_030043455.1 Nitrososphaerales archaeon
GTCGGTTATATCGCCAAAGTAGAAGGAGCGAAGCTGGACCGATCTGAGACCATTGGTATTTTCAACTACGAGCGGTGGCCTGGCTCTTACTGCTACGTAATCGGCTATCCGAATGAAGATTACGCGACTGTGGGAATGACTCTCCGACCGGTCTATGCCAGCACCCTCGTCCAGAAGTACTATGAGTCCCTGACAGAGTACCTGCCGGATATTCTGGGGGGCGCACGCATCGTCGAGCTTACACGAGGGTTTGTCACCATGGGATCGAGAGATCGCCCCTTATCAGCAGACGTAGGATCCTCCGGAATTGATAATGTGCTCTTTGTCGGAGAGGCCGGCGGGTTTCAGGATCCCACGCTTGCCTTCGGCCTAGCACCCGCGCTCGCTTCTGCAGAGCTTGCTTCCTTCTCGGCAATCAGAGCTTTAAAGCAAGAGCAATTGCAGTTGCTGAGTGAGTATTCAGTTAGGGCAAGGGAAGAGCTCGTGAGGCAAGAGACACGGCGTCTTTCCTTTCGCTATATCCTTGAATCTTTGACGGAGCGCGAACTCTCCTCTTTTCTCGCTACTATCGCAAAATATCCTGACGCGGTCGAGCGGGTGATGCAAACCGGGGAATATACGAGGTACTTTATTCCCTTGGTACTTCTGAGCGCAATGCGAAATCCCAAGATGATAAGCTTCCCTTTCAGATTTGTAAAGACCTCTACGGCACTGAGGAACAGGACAGCTACCGATCATAGAAACTGAAAATTTTGTTCATGAGCTTTTGTTACGTTGAGGTCACAATCAATTCTCCGTTTTGCATCAATGGATGGATCGCGCAGAAAATGTTGCAGTAGATGCGAAAGGTTCCCGCCTCATTCGCTACAAAGGTGTATGTGAAGGAGGTTCCAGGTTGCACCGCCGCACCGGCGTTGAAATAATGAGTGATCGCAAAACCGTGGGCTTCGGACGGGGCGCAGTTGTAGACTTCAATAACAACCGTCTGGCCTTCCTGGACTTCGAGGACCGGCCACGGTGCGGTTATGTGAAAGGCACTCCCGTTCATTCCCTCGTAGTTAGATCCCGGATCCGAATCCACGATAACGAAATGAACGGTTGAACTGGCTGCAGTCCCATTAGCCATGCCGGGGGCGCTTTGCGTAGTATTAAGCACCGAGCAGGCAACTTTCTGGGATACAGACTGCGTCGAACCCAAGCTATTACTCGAGGAAGATTGAGTTAGGGCGATACTGGTCGAAGTTTCTCCAATGTTAGAGGAACTGGAAGAGGATCCGGTTTGCGTGTCGTGCGAGGAATTTCCCAAGGATAGATATACAACCGTCCCACCGACGAGGGCGATCCCTACGATCGCGATGATTATCAATAGACGCGAGGTGGAGGTACCCTCCTTCATACGAGGTATCCTTGCTAACCTTTTCAGATAAGACTTGTCGAGGGATTATCTTGAGGCTCTAGTGAAATAGGGCTGCCGTGTAGAGCAGAAAGAAGCCTATCGCCAGCGCGAGGAATTTTCGACCTCCAAGATAAACCGGGGCGTTGACGCCTATCGAGAATTTATTTCCCATGGCTTCCGCGAGTCGAATCGCAGCGTAAAAAGCAGCAGTAACTCCGAACGCGTAGAAATATGTCGTATCGAAGGAAACATAGTAACCTATAATCGATCCGATGACAGATGTAAGTCCGAAGAATAACCCAAGTACGGGAATCTGCCAGCTGGCTTTCTGGGCTAGCTCGGTTCGGCCCACGTAACAAGTGTAAACTGCGGCTATTATTGAGGCTTCAAAGAATTTGTGGAGCGGGTACGAGATGACAGCATTCCAGCCTCCGAAGGCTTGAACGAGATTTGTGGTCGTTACGGCTTGGGCTACTGAGCCAAAATCCCAGCCCTCCCCCATCCCGTGGATTCCCATTACCGCCGCCACGGCGACCGGTACGAGAATCAATGTTTTGGACTTTGGACCGGTCGTTGGAAATTGCCCATCCTCAAATTTCGAATCCGGGACTGCGTAGTGATCTATGATCGCCAGAGCAGCTATTCCTGCGGAAAAGACGACAATGACGGCAAAATGAGTGATCCCGCCAAAGGCCGAAAAGGGATAGATCGCAGAGTTAACATCCAGCTGAGCTGCATCACCCATGGTATCGAAGAAAAACCAGAAAGTTAGGCCAACACCCAAAGCAGCAATCACCGCGGTGTGCAGCGGTCTTAATCTCGGAATGAGATAGAGTGCTAAATAGGCAGGAATAAGCGTCCCCAAGAGAATAGTTACAATCGTCGTCGCATAGCCGATCATTGTTGTCGCCCGATGCAACAAAGGAAGCGTATTCAAGATTTTGGATCAAAGGGTGAACTTTGATAATGTATTAGACCCAAGGGATCGGAACCCCAATGGAGGAAGGAACTCTCTTTTGCTTGACATTTTTTTAGGCGGTTTAGTGGAAGCTCAGTCCAGCACGGCGGCGTCGATCGATTGGGGAGATGCGATGTTACACTTCGCAATCGTGGCGCTGGCGATCACTGTCCTTGTGGTCTCTTTACTTGCTTATCAACGGCGACACAGCAGAAGATACTTGCTCCTCTCTGTGGGGTTCTCTTTCTTATTTCTGAGTCAATTCTCCACACTTCTAGAAGTCCTCTTTCTCTCCAATACCCTCATCATCATTCCATCTATTGGACTTCATCTTTCACATGTTTTTGATTTCCTCACATTGATCTTTTTCTTGCTCGCAATCACCGGTTACGGTCAGAGTGAACCCAAGAAGAAGACGATCGAGCATCAGTTTTCGGGAACGAGTGGAATGTCTCCATCGTCTCCGAGTAATCGGCTTACGCAGCAGGCCTCAGATTAGCCGATCCTATTTTGACTAGATTACGATCAGCTTTACGCTCTTCATCTTGTCTTCACGCTGGAATTCTTTCGTCATCTTCGTCACCCTTCGCGCATCACCTTCAACAAGAAATAATTCCACGCAGTTCGCCTGACTGATTTTGTTGTGGATGTGAGTCCTGACGATTTCATTGAATTCATGTTTCACCCTGGTGATGGGTGCTTCATCAGATTCATCGTGAGTCACCACGATGATTGCGTTCGCTCTTCCGTTCAGAGAATCTTTCTCTCTCGAGTCTTCCAGCAACAACCTGATCGCTGCCCTAACAAGTTCCGATCTTCCGGTAAATCCACTATCCTTTTGTACCTCGTCCATTTCCTTAATCATTTGATCAGGGAAGGACAGACTGACTATCGGCATCTCTGAGTCTCCTCGCTAATAATTATCATATAAGAATCATGTCTAATGTTATTAACTTGCCCATTGACTATCCGTGCTCTTCTAACGCGAGATCAGGCGAATACTCTTGAGTGCTGATCGGAAAACAGAAAAGGTACTTAATCGATGATTTGTTAGGCGCTCTTAGAAAAAGCTACCCAGCCTTGAACCAGCTCAAAACATGGCTGATTTTGTGAAGGATCAATCACAAGTTGAGCTTTAGCTATTAGGAGATCCCTCTCAGCTTGACCGATCAGAAACCGCAACCCGTATATTGAAAATTTCGGCGCATGTCCCGGCACGACCGATTAATGCAACGTCTACTGGCTTTCGTGGACATCTTTGTAGAATCGCCCTACATGGATGAGGTTGTCCAGGAATTACAAAAACTTCCCAATATGGAAGAACTTTACGAGGTTACTGGAGAATTCGACATAGTTTCTCTCGTTTCCGCCACAGATATTGAAGAATTTAGAGATATTCTGAAGAATCGGATAATGAAAATCAGGGGTGTAAAAAGCACAGTAACTTCCGTTGTGCTCCACGCCCATAAGGGACCACGATTCTCCGGAAACGGAAGTCCTGGTAT
>JASHXQ010000181.1 GCA_030043455.1 Nitrososphaerales archaeon
CCCATCAGGAAGGAAAGGCGAAAAGTTGGAGAGACGTACCTGCCCAAGACTGGAGAGGGTAGCAGCTACTAACACAACCACAATGGAGACGATCACGGCGAGCTGCACCTTGGAGCTCACCACGATCCCGCGAAAATTCACAACAAAAGCGGCAAGGATAATCGCGACAGCAGCAAGAAATGTTTCAGCGCGAGTGAGGGGAAACGCATAGCCGAGATAGGATGCTGCAATCAGCGTGACCGCGGGAGCTCCCGTGATAAACCAGAAGGCGAAGAGCCAGCTCACCACGACCCCGGTGTGATATCCGAAGGCTTCCTTGGCGAAAGAATACACACCTCCAGATTCTGGATGTCGTGCTGAGAGTGAAGCAAAGGTGTACGCAAAGGGAAAGCTCGCCAGTGACAATCCAACCCACGCAATGATCGAACCGGGTCCGGCGATCTTCGCAGCAAGACCGGGCATGACGAGAATGCTCGGGCCCAGCACGGAACTGACGTAGAACGCAATCGCGTACCGGAGTGTGATTACCTTGCGAAGACCGGTCGCGGACACGAAATGACATCTTTCCGAAGAGAAATGAAGTAAGTAGGATCCTTCGAGGATTTAGCGATCCAGCCGTTCTATGACGGCATAGTACCTGGCTGGGGAATTTGTCCCAAGAACAGGATAGTTTCATACCGCAGGACGATCTTTCCGTTCTCTTGGTAAGACTCGAAGAGCTGCTTCAGGTCTTTCTCCAGCGACTCGAATCCCGGCTGATTTCTCGAGGGGAGGTACGAGGCAGAGCTGGCGCGGCCGACCAGCCCCTCGTAGTCCAGCACCTGCTCGTTGGGGACGGTGAATTCTTTGTAGTTCTTGCCGTCGTAAAACTGGGTGAGGTACTGCGCGTCAATGTCCGGCGTCTCGCTCTTGGAAGCGTTCCGGTCGATCACTTTATCGTAGTCGTCCATCATTCCGTCTTCTTTCTTCCGCTCGTTATAGACAATCAGAGCGTACCCCGTGGGTTTCAAGATCCGGGCAAACTCTTTTCGCGCTTTCTCACGATCGAACCAGTGGAGCGCCTGCCCGGCGGTTACGAGATCGATACTGCTCGCCGGCAGACTGGTATTCTCAGCTACAGCTGCCACACTGTCAAATTTCGGATATCTGGCAAGATCTCCTTCCGCAAAAGAGCGCATCTCAGCGTTGGGCTCGACGCTGTACACCAGATTCCCATTGTCCAGAAAAATCTTGGAGAGAATCCCAGTGCCGGAGCCAATATCCGCGACAATACTATCTTTAGTAAAGCCAATCTGATCGCCTAAAATCTTCAGGATTTCTTTAGGATAGGTCGGTCGGTACTTCGCATACACCGCAGCTTTTCCGGTAAACCTTTCCGTGAATCTCCCTAACACCCGACCCAGTACCCTCTGACCTTAGTGTGAATTCTTTAGGAGATTCCTAATGCCGATCTTCTCGCATACATCGTCGAATATTTCAATGTGGTGCTTGAACCATGGACTGAGCATGTACTCCGTGCCGTAGCCCTCTCCCGAGGGAACTAGGAGAGAGCTGCTGAGGAGGATCTTTACGTGGTGCTGGACCGCCTTGTACTGCAGGCCGAGCTCGATCGCGAGCTGGTTCAGATTTCGCGGCCGAACTCTGACCGTTTGGATGATCCGGGCTCGGTTTTCCCCGCCCCGCTTTCCCCCGAGCAGAAACCACAGTAGCCTACGCAGTTCAGGATCGTTGTCGTACATCGGGGGAAGGGCTCGATTGTCGCTACCAGTGATTTGGAAGAATGGTTTAATCGTTGTTACCATGCCTCTGAAGGATCACACGACATGCAACTCGGCGTCGAGATGGCTGTGTTCTTCTCCTTCTTGAACGCCCTGCTACTTTTGGGTTTGATGTACGTATATGCCCGGATTCTGCTTAAGACTCATGCGCGGTACACGTACGGGTTAATCATCTTTGCAGGATTACTTTTGCTGCAGAATCTCGTTACGCTCTCCTCCTACCTCTTCATGATCGAATTTTATTCGAAACAACTGTACCCTGTGATTGACCTGATCGCGGTCTTTGAGTTCGCCGGTCTCGTGGCGCTCTTCAGGGTCACGCTCTAGCTTTTTCTCTGACCGTTTATAAAACCAGGTGATCACTACAAGGGTAGTAATAAACCTTCACAGATTTGGATAAATCTTTACATAACAAACGCAGCTTTTGATACCATTATGAATTCCCGGGTTATTATCGCGGTAGTGGCGGTTGTAGTGATTGTGGTTATTGCCGGGGTAGCAGTGTCGGTCATGACGGGATCGAGCAAATCTACCAGTGCTACTTCTGTAGTTACACCTCCACCAACTACTTCTTCGGTAGTCACTACTCCGTCTACAACCAGCTCGTCGACAACTACTTCCAGCTCGACTACCAGTTCTACTACGACTACAGTCTCGAGCTCCACCGCCTATTCGGTGGAAATTATGAATTCGTCCAAAGTTGGTACTTATCTCACCAATGGTACAGGCTTCGCGCTTTACATCTTCAACAACGATACCCAGAACAGCAGCTCCAGCTCCTGTAATGGCACCTGCGCGACGTACTGGCCGCCTTTCCTAGGTAGCGCTAGCAGTCTCGTTCTGCCCTCTGGTCTGAGCATGTCGAGCTTTGGAACGATCACGAGAAGCGATGGAACCTCGCAGCTCACCTACGATGGGTGGCCGCTCTATTATTACGCTGGTGATACCGCAGCCGGTCAGACTAATGGGCAGGGGAAAGTGGGCTTTGGTGGCACCTGGACTGTCACGAATTATCCCACATTGAAGATACCGCCTAAAAGCACGAGCTCCTCAACATCTATGACGTCCAGCACAACTACCAGTGCGACGACGTCCACGGTGATCTCTAGCTCATAATAAATATCGCTCGATCCGGAACGAAATTCCTCAGCCTTGAACGCTGAAAGTGTTCTAACCCGCATCGGTGGTGTGACGATGCTGGGTGTTTTCGGGATCAACCTCTACCTCGGGCTGTACGATACGAACCTGCAGTTTGCGGTCAACCATCTCCACTACGAGATCAACTGGGTGCTTGCAGCGGCGGACCTCATAGCTGCGCTGTTTTTGCTCGCAGCCCCCAGAAAACTAATCCTGAAAGGGTTAGGCGGTATCCTCTGGCCAGTGCTGTACATCGGGAGCCTCTTTCTCGACGTAGAGACGCGGATGTGCTTGGGTGCACCTTCGGCAGCCTGCTTCCCTTCGGTGTCTGCCGCGTACCAATATCTGATCCTGGGAAGCTCAGCGCAAGAGTGGGCAGTGTGGCCTTACACGATCCGACTGGGGATTTCGCTTGCAGTGATTACTCTCGTGCTTTCCATTCTTTCTCTGTACTTTAGAAAGCCGAAGATGAAAGAGACGCAGACGATCCCTCCACAGAGTACGCCTCCTCCGGGTAGCAATCAAAACGTGCCCACTGCGAGTTAGAGTGGGACTAGATTCTCCCCTTAGCCAATGAACGGATTGATCCTCAGGTTTCCCTCAAAGCGTACAGTCTTCTTCAAGTTCGCTACGCGTCTCGCAAAGTGCTCCTGGCAGTCACTGAACGGGACTCGGGCAATCGTGGGAAGTACTCTGCCCAACTTCTGGCAGGTCTTGCAGTAGTTCGGGTCATACCCTTCGGTTTTCTTTCCAAGGGATGCTGTGGGAAGTTTTTGCTGGGCCATCACGAGCTCTAGCGCGGTCTTGAAGGTGAGCCCGGGAGAGACCGGAAGACCAAAGTTCTTCACGATCGCCTGCCCGATGCTACGGTCGACCAGTGATGTACCCACGCGGAAAAACTGGGAGAGGGCTTCCGCGAACTCTTCGGGTCTCTCGAGGATCTCGTTTTTGGTCAGTCTGTGAGAGTACAGCATCTCGGTGTAGAACACCTC
>JASHXQ010000182.1 GCA_030043455.1 Nitrososphaerales archaeon
GGGAAGCTGAAGTTCCGATTGTCGTGGTCGAGTGTCAGAGGGTGGGGCCGAGTACGGGGGAGCCTACCAAGAACGAACAGTCAGATATCAATCACGTTGTCTTTGGATCCCATGGGGAATTTCCTAGGCTGGTGATCGCTCCGGCGACTGCCAACGAGGCTTTCTATATTACCTCACAGGCGATGAACCTCGCCGAAAAGTATCAGCTTCCGGTTTTCCTAGTGCTAGACCAGGCTTTGTGTCAGAACAGCGCGACTGTCAATCCCTTTGATCTGACGGCCATCAAGATTGAGAGGGGCAAACTCGCCACCGAGGAGGAGTTGGCAAATCTTCCCGTTTACAAGAGATACGAGTTTACTGAAGATGGCATCTCCCTGAGATCGGTCCCCTCGCAGGAGGGGGGAGAGTCCCAAGTTACTGGGAACGAGCACAATGAATTTGGGGCGGTATCCACCGATCGTACTAACAGGCTCCGAATGATGCGTAAGAGGATGATGAAACTCGAACACGCAAAAACAGAGCTTCCCCGGGGCAACAATTTCGGCCCGAAAACCGCGGAAATCGGAATCATCGGCTTTGGTTCAACCTACGGGCCGATCATGGAGAGCTTGGGGCAGCTGGCTGAAAAGGGGGTGGAAGTCCGTTTCCACCAACTTCGGACGATCTGGCCATTGTTGGAGGACGACCTCCACGATTTCGTAGATCGGCTGGATAAGGTGTTTGTGGTCGAGAACAACTATTCCGGGCAGCTGGCCAGCTTGATCCAAGCGAACTTTGGCGAGTTCGCTGAGAAGATCGAGAGTATTACCAAATTCGATGGCAGCTCTTTCAAACCCAAGGAGATCACGGGTGCTATTTTGTCTGCAATTCACCCTGGAGTGAGTGTGTAGAATTGACGAAGACAGTTCCCATCTCCACTCCCATCTGGTGTCCAGGGTGCGGGGATTTCGGCGTACTGGCTTCGATGAAGAAGGCACTTTCAGACCTGGGGATCAAACCCAAAGACACTGTGATTGTGGGGGGCATTGGTTGTTCAGGGTCTATCCACAACAATCTGGAATGCTATGGCATCCACTCACTTCATGGTAGACTTCTTCCGACGGCGATAGGTGTGAAGCTCGCGAATCCCAATCTGACAGTGATCGCGGCCGGTGGCGACGGTGACGGATACGCGATCGGAGCCGGTCATTTTGTTCACGCCCTAAAGAGAAATCCTAGTCTACTTTACTTGGTTATGCAAAATGGCACTTACGGGCTCACCAAGGGCCAGCCCTCGCCTACCGCTGTTCCGGGCTATGAGGGGAATGTCGAGATGCCCTTCGATGCTGTTATGACTGCCCTGTCTATTCAAAATACCACCTTTATTGCAAGAGGGTTTTCCGCGAATCAAACGCAACTCGTAGATCTCCTGAAGAAAGGACTGGAGCACGCGAACTCCCTGAAGGGTTTTGCTTTCTTGGAAGTGCTTAGTCCCTGTGTAACCTACAACGATACTTACAAGGAATGGAAGGAGCAGGTTGTAAATCTCGACGCGGATGCGACGTATGTTCCCAACAGTCGAGTGACGGCCTTTACCCGCTGCGCTGAAATTCTCTCTCAGGGCAAAATTCCAACGGGCATGATCTTTTCTGGAACGGTCAAGTCACTTGAGGAAAATACGCTGACAAGCAAGGAACCGATGGCGCTTCAAAACATCGCGTTAGATGTAAACCTCCAGAGATACGAAGAATTGCTGAAAGACTTCCGCTAGAGTCTTAAGCCGGAACGTCCTTTAGTACACCGTCGCTTTTTCTAGGCATTGTAGGTACGTTTGATTTTGGTCTCCAAAGAAGAGATGCTGGCGAAACTCAAGTCGGTGGTTGATCCCGAAATAGGCTTGAACATCGTGGATCTCGGCATGATTCGCAAACTCGATCTTAGCGGATCGCAAGTAAATATTGACGTCGCCCTCACCGTGAAGGGTTGTCCTCTTGCAGACACAATCGAGACTGATATCAATCGTGTCCTGGGCGAGGTTCCTGGGATCTCCAAAGTCACGGTGAAGATGACTTCCATGTCGAAGGAAGAGTTGAACGATCTGGGGCAGCGCCTGCAGAAAATGCGAGCTGAGCAAAAGTCGGTCGGCAAAGCGGCCGGATTGAGCGCGGGTATCGACAAACTGGAGAAAAAGGGGATCCGCAACATCATTGCTGTGATGTCAGGTAAGGGAGGTGTTGGCAAGTCCTACGTGACGGCGGTGCTGGCAGTGGAATTGCGCCGCCAAGGGTTCGAGGTAGGGATCCTCGACGCCGACATTACCGGACCTAGCATCGCCAAAATTTTTGGACTGGCTGGAAAACCGTTCGCAGACGAAATCGGAGTCATCCCGAAGATGACAGAAGGCGGAATCAAGATCATTTCGATGAACCTTCTGTTGGACACTCCGGATACTCCCGTAATCTGGCGTGGCCCGATCATCAATGGGGTGATCCGACAGCTTTTCAACGATGTCAACTGGGGTGATCTTCATTTTCTCTTGGTAGATCTCCCTCCTGGGACTGGTGACGCTCCCCTTACTGTGTTCCAGTCTCTGCCCGTGGACTCTGTGGTCATAGTGACGACGCCGCAGGATCTTTCGATGCTCATCGTGAGAAAATCCATCAACATGGCAAAACAGTTGAACATACCGATCGCCGGTCTTGTGGAAAATATGAGCTACATGAAGTGTCCACACTGTTCCGAAAGGATCCAGATGTTTCAGGATTCGGACATTGAATCGGTATCGAAGGCCTTGCAGATTCCCTTTCTAGGAAAGCTGCCCTTTGATCCGAAAGTAAATCAATTGGCAGATCAGGGGGAGATCGAACATTACGCTTCGCCTGAAACGGCAGGTTTGATCCGGGAGGTGCGAAGTAGGATGTTTCAATTGGGAGGAATCACTGCCCAGCCCATCGCCTGGAAAAGATCTCAACAGACTGCTTCCTGACCGGTATCCTTCAATGATCCTCTTTCAGGGCGGATGGATCTCGGATCCTTATCACGGCTTAGTTTGTCGATATACCAAAGCTTAATGAATTTCCGCGTACTGGTACATAGTTTGAACTGACACCCAAGGAGCATCCGGCTAAAACAGGCACCTTTTCTTTACAATATCCGAGTGAGATTG
>JASHXQ010000183.1 GCA_030043455.1 Nitrososphaerales archaeon
TTTCAATTTCGGAAAGTGTTCTTTGAACATCGTAGCCGCACACTGTCACAAAAATGACCTCTGGATCCGCTTCGAGAACCGATTCCCATTCCACTACGGTCGAAGGTTCCCCCAGCCTTCCGAGAAGCTCTCTGCCACCGGCGTAATCCACTAGTTCCGGCATCCAGTGACCGGAACAGTAAACGGGATCGAGCCACTCCAGACAGAAGACGCTCGGTCTCTTAACATACGGCGCGCTACATTTCTCTCTGACACTTGCCACGCGAGCTTGAAAACCGGCAACTATCATTTTGGCTCTCGCAATCTTTCCGGTCGCTCCTCCTACACGAAGCACATCCTCCAAGACTTCCTCGAGGTTGTGCGGGGTTAGCGAGAGAATCCTAGGTTTGGGGTCAAGATGGGCGATGGTTTTAGATACTTCCCGGAGAGGTGTCGCGCACACCTCGCATAATTCCTGGGTTATGATCAGATCAGGGGCGAGTGATTTCAAAAGCCGCTCGTCAATCTTGTAGACCGAGTTGCCCTTCGTCACTCGCTCCAAAACGGCATCGTCAATTGCGCGGCTGGTCATCGTTGTCGAATCAAAAACCGACCGCATCACGACTGGCTTCGATCTCACCTCCGGTGGGTAATCGCATTCGTGGGTAATTCCTACAAGCTGCTTTTCGAGACCTAGAAGTGCCACAATCTCAGTCGCACTGGGAAGCGTGGTGACTATTCTCTTGACGGCACCCTGTTCGAGTTCACCCTCTATTTCGCGGCGAGAACTATGCTCAGAATGTGAGGGAGGATAGAGGCTCAAGGTCGCCATTATGAATTCTCTTGCATTTTCTTAAGCATTGTTTCATTTCACCATAGCGCTAGATCGGGTACTCTCCGCAGATCGTACAAAAATTCGTCATATCGGGTACGTTGGATGTGCAGGCCGGGCAGGATCTTTTTGACAAGTCGGGTGAAGGAGGTCCGAGCTCTTCCCGATAGATTTCATAGTAGTGGAGCTGCTCCTTGTCGCGCAGCCTGACCTGGTCCCTTTCGAGATATAGCTTCTTCTTTTCCCCGAATTCCTCGGTGCTAATCTCTTCAGAATACACTTGAGGAAGAAAAGTGGTGCCCGAGCCGAATTCAATGGGAGTCTTGGTCCTCCATGCGATCTCGGGAGGCAGGATGTCCTCGAAAGCTTTCCTCAGGATGAACTTGCCAAAGATCTCATCAGAGTCGGAGCCCTCGTTCCTTCCGACGAGGTATTCAAAAGGAATCTGTGTAGTTGCAAAATCCTTTACCCTAGGATCGAGAAAGGGGAGTAAAGCATGGATGCCCAATGAATCTGCAAGAGGTATCGAGGAAAAGTGCATCACCCGCCAGAGATACTGCAATTTGGGAAACGCTTCCTCCTTTTTGAGATTCTTGACGAAACTATAACCGGCAAAGAGTTCGTCTGCCGCGTCTCCGGTGAGGACCCTAGAGTACCCCTGTGACCTAGCTCTCTTCAGTCCTAGAAAAGCGGCAACGCTGTTTCGGATCTCCATTGGATCAAAAGAACCAAGGATCGAGATCACCTCGGGAAGAGAATCCTCGATATCTTCCAAACGGGTTTCAACTATGTCTTGCCCTAGGGAAAGTTTGTATGAGATTAATTTAGAATAATGCAGGTCCGGCGAAGGAAAGCCCTTGAGCACTACCGTGAAGCCCCGCAGATCAGGATTGGACTGCGAGGCAATGGCTGCAACAATGCTCGTATCCAATCCGCCAGAGAGAAGGATGGAATCCCCCTGGCTGTTTTTAATTGACTTTTCGAGGAGATGCCTTAACTTGAATGCGGTAGCCCAGAACGACTCCGAGTCTTGCCCGGTTAGGGTTGCGTGCAATTTGCCCCGCAATAGCTCCAGGCGAAAACGGAGTTGTTGGTAACCGGAAGTAGATCGGGGCCGGTGGATGCCATCTGCCACAACGCTGTTTTATTGTAAGTCCAGAGCAACCAGTACAGCGAATTGGTATTCCCTACGTTGTTGATGGCCGTGACCAAGTGGGACTGATACTCTGGATAATAGGTGGCGTTTACTTGCCCGTTGGTGATTATTTCCGTTTCAACGTAGAGATTCGACCCGGGCTGGACATCGGTGACATTGTACCAGTGACTCGTCCCGTTGCCGTAATCTATGAAGATGTTTGAGTCATACTTGACATTGAGCTGCTTTAGCTGGCTCACATACGTAGAATTCTGCGCCTCGGCCTGACTGTATTGATAGTAATACAGTCCTGCGACAGTTGCAACTATAACGAGTAGCGCTACCAGGATTGTAATCACAACATACAGATTCCTAGCCGGGCGCGGCGCTGCTGCCAAATTACATCTTACCTCCAGCAGTCGATTGGGAGAAAGAAGTCGTCTCTATCTTTTGACCCCTAATTCTCGCGGAATTTTTCAAAAGGTAGGCAATGATAATTGGGGCCAACGCAGATCCAAAGACGAAATCACTCAACTCGTGAGCCAGAGAGAAGTAGAGTGTAGCCGGGTTGAATTCAAAAGCGAGCAATGTGAACAGGGTGCGTGCACCGGCGATCAAGCCCGTTGCGATGTTGGTCTCAAAATCCCAAATAAACGCCGTAATTGCTAGGATCGCCCCGAAGAAGAGGTTCTCCACTGACATCGGGGAAACCCGCTCCTTTTTCCAGATCTTTACTGCCAAGTATCCGGCCAATGCGAAGAGAAGCTCCCCTCCCACCAAAAAAGGGACAATCGGCAAAAAGAAACCATAGGGGGTAACAACGCTCCAGATCAGCTCTGAAAGAACTGCGATCGATGCCCCAATCCGAAAACCGAACACAAACGATGAGGAAAAGACAAGAGTATCCATCAGCTTCACATTTACGACAGGAGTTAACGCGTAGTCGCTCGCAATGATGAGGGAAGTGAAAATGGCGATTAGCGATAGTGTCCTAGAGGGAATTCTCATGCATGTCTGGCTAATCCAGCCAGATGCTTAAAGCTTTTCTAAAAAAAGTGAACGAGCCTGAGTAATCAAAAAGAACAGGCGAGCGAGAAAATTTTCCCACTCGTCAGATAGTATCACTCGTTTTTCTAGCTCACCAGGTAAACGACTTGCACTTGTTCAGTGTATTGTGTCTGGCCCGGTGCGATGGGTACGTTGTAGTTTATGGTGGTAGTACTGGCATACGCTACAGCCGCGTTAGCATCCAACATCCCGAACGGTTGGGGATTGTTGTTACCGAGGATCGTGATGCTCTGAATTCCCAGGACCTTCAATCCTTCTGATTGTGCTGTAAGTAAGGCGGTCTGGTTCGCACTCGAGATCGCATTTTGCAACGCCTGATTTTGCAAAGAATTTTGCAATCCACTCGATAGGACATATTGAATGCTCTGAATCTGATTCGCGCCAGCATTCACAGCTGCATTGATCACTGCGTCAAGGTTGGCGACATCACTTCCTTGCAAAGTCACCTCGATTTGGTTGCTGGCCTGGTAACCGCTGATCGTGTTGTTGTAGCCGGAATAGGTGGGTCCAAAATTGAAATTGGTAGTCTGCACATCTGTGCTGTTGATTCCCACTCCTTTCTCGATCGCATTGATAGCGGCCGTCATGGTGGCACTGTTAGCCAGTAGAACTTGAGTGGCGTTCGCACCGCTGTTGGTCACTCCCAGTACGAGTGAGATTTCATCCGGAATCGCAGTAGCTACACCGTTTCCCGTGACGGTTATAGTCGAGGGTGTACTCGCATCAGGGACCCCGGCCGTAGTAGTAACTGTTTGAATTGCGCCCCCGGTATCCGCCTGAGTAGTCTTTCTCATAGTGGCTGAATAGGCCACCATCCCAAGAAACGCCACGGCAATGACTGCTATGATTAGCGATATTCCTACGATTCTTCCCGATATCTGACTTGAACTGCTCATGGCCGGGAAGAAAAACGGCTCGGTGATATAGTTCTAGGGAAGCGAACAGGAAGATCAGTGGTTAGAACGTATTCCGAAAAGGAGAAAATTTGCTCCTTTTTGAGGAGAAGCATAAATTGTCGTGAGGTAGATCTGACCAGGCATGGTCAGAACGTGGGTCTCTGGTGGGCAAAACTCCGAGGTCGTCGACAAACTCCGGAGAGACATCGCAGTCCTAGAAGCTGAGAGAGACAAAGTGATTGACACGAACAAAGCGAAAATCTTTCAGTGGGTCGCTGGGGCTCTTAGGGCGGGACGCATTCCGGAAGGTAATCTCACGAAGGAAGTGCGCGAGACGATCTCCGAGTACGAGTCCATTACTCAAACTCTTTTCGATAAGGAAGTACTCCTCTCTGAGAGAATGGACGAGCAGACCAAGTTTGATTCTCTCGGCTGAATATCCTTTCTTTCTTCGACAACAAGATAGAACCGTTTTTATCTGAACAACGAGTATCGACGTTCAATGAATCCAGCAGCCGCTGGAAATCGATCTTCGGTATTGCTTAGGTTGATCCCCGTTGTCTTATTGCTGGGGCTCTTCCTGCTTTCTTCTGGAAGCATCCGAGGCGCGGCTGCTCAAACGTCCTCGATTACCTGTGGTACTGCAGACGGAGCTTCACCGGTAACTCTGGAGTTAGTGGCAACGGGGAACGTGACTGTCTCGCCGACGACCCTTCTCTGCAATGGTGCTTCTACTATACTAACTGCTACAACAGTGGGGAATGGCAACGGATCGATTTCGGCTTCCGTCTCTTCGGGAGGCACCGATACGAGAACCGTTTTTCCTGGAGGTCTGCAGTCAGAAGAAATCGCTACTTGCGATAACAAAACATGCAGTTTTACGGTCTCGCAACTCACAGCCTACTTCCAGGTTGAAGAGTCATTCACGTACAAGATCGCTGGGGGAGGTTCAGGATACAGTACTCCATCCGTTTCGTACTACTTTGAGGGTGCTCACGCTACTTCCCCGATGGAAGGGGATGTCTGGGTTGATTGTTGCACCTCTGAATGGTCCGTCCCCGAAGTGTTGTCAGGGGCAAGCTCGACAGAGCAGTTCGCGGCGATTTCGTCTACCACCCAGGGGGTTACGACTGCCAGCTCTGCAGGTTCTTCGATTGTAGTTACCTACTACAACCAATTCTCACTAACAGTTAGCTTCAGCGTGACCAGTGGGACGGGATATGAGTCCCCCACATTCCAGTACACTCAATATGGAAGTGTGGAAGAAGCGTCGCCGACGACCAGTCCCGCAAGCTATTGGGTTGACGCGGGGAGCCGGTGGAGCATCTCGAGTGTTGTCCCAAGTTTATCCAGCTCGGAACAATGGACGGCCGCGCGCAATTCCGTTCT
>JASHXQ010000184.1 GCA_030043455.1 Nitrososphaerales archaeon
CCAATAATTTACAATTCCCATGATTCAGAAATTATTGAACACGGCCATCGTCGTAAGAGATCAGAAAACGGCGCTCGATTTTTACACGAAGACTCTGGGCTTCGAGATCAAGACGGATTTCACTCCACCTGGAGGTCGGAGATATGTTACCGTAGCGCCCAAAGAACAGGACGTCGAAATGGTTCTTTTCGAGGCAGGTTCCTCGGATGAACCCCGGTTGAAAAACCTGGAGCCGGGAAGGAGCGGTGTTGGAACTTTTCTTTCAACCGACCTCCGAAAAGATTTCGAGGAGCTGAAGGCGCGAGGCGTAAAGTTCAACGAGTCAGAACCGCAGAGTTACCCCTGGGGATCTATAGCCACCTTTGCAGATCCCGACGGGAATAATTTTACGTTACTCCAGAGGCCTTCCCGCTAACCCGAGTATAAGAAGCCCTACCAGGCAAATCCCCCGATATTCTTCAGGGGTCTCCGATACCCGGTCACTGACCGCCTGGGCACTTCGCTGGCTGGGACCACCCAGCTTGAAGTTCGAGAAACCTCGACCGCTAAAGCCCATCTTGGTGCCGGATATGGTTCTAAGCTAATAACGGGAAACGAGAAAGCGTCCAAAATCAAAGGAATTTGACGGATCGGATCTATTGGATTCGGAACAATACCCGAAACATCTCCAGCAGGTCTTGGATCTGCAGTTATCATCTCTTGTATGCGCATGGTCTACATGGATATGTTTCAGTTTCACTCTTTCCCTCGTGGGTTGAGGGGAGATTACCTTAGACATCGCGGCAAGGTAGCAAGCGCCCTAGTATAAGGCCTTTACTATAGATCCCGATACGTCGGTATATAGAATTCCAAAATTGCCTTAAACAAAATCTCTTAGGTCAGTCTGTCCTAGATCGAGGCGGGGGATCGCCCTAGACCATCTCTTCCTTTTCTGGGATAACGCTCTAAACCTAGAGCCCACGATTCGCCGGTTGAAGCGATCGGGATTTTGCAGCTGGGGATTCATCTGCTCCACGCACTTGTCTGATTCTGGAAAATAATTCCAGACCCCTGCTCCCACGCCCTTTAGCTCCCAGAAAAGGTCACTTTTCGTATGGTTGAGGACTCTTTCCGACACTAGAACGATATAGTCAAACCATTCAGAATAGCTCTTTAGCTGCTCCAGACCCCGAGAAATGGAGTCGGTCTCCGATTTGTATTCAAAAGCCCAATAGAAGGAGCCCATCCTTCCTGCTACGTCCACAAAGGGGTGCTTGGCTCCAAAGCAGTCAAATTCATTCGGGTAGATCGTGAATCCCCGCGCTACAAGATAATCTTTGAAACCAGAGTAACACGGAAGGGTGAACAAACTGAAGGGCACCCAAGCCCATTTGCCTTTTAAAAAGGACTAAATTTCGACAGATGTTGAGCTAAAGTCAAGAATGTTCAACAAATGCAGAATATTTCGACCAATTGGTACGAATCGTCCACTTTTCCCATTACCTGTTTTATTCCTAGTTTTAGAGCATGAGATTCACTCTTTTAGAGCGCTCAAATCCCTCTCAATATGGAGCACTTTGTCAAGGATTCTTAACTCGGCTCGAAATTAGCCATCGGGTCCGTCTCAAGTTCTCGATAATCATGGCTTACACCACCGGTCAAACATGGGGTGCCTTAAGAAAGACTTGGAAAGCGTACAGGATCGCGAAGGTCCAGAATAACAGCACTGATATGAGGAAATACGCTGAGAGAATCCGCGCGCTGCAGGCAGAGCTCGGAGTTTCACAGGCTTCCTTCCCGGATCTGAATCTGGGTTAGACCTCAGCCTTCGCTTCTCTTTTTTGAGTGAAGAGTCCTTCAAAAGAACTTTTCATTCAAAATTTTCTTTATCTTTCAACCCTTTTATTTCTACGACCCTTCTTTCCCTGGCTAGATCACAACAGTCCGTTGGTCCTCATCCATTCGTCATTGTACAGTTTGGTTAGGTACCGCTCGCCTCGGTCGGGCAAAACGGTGACCACCAGATCCTTCTTGGTCAATTTCTTGGCGACCTTCAAAGCACCTGCCACAGCCGCGCCCGAGGAGCTGCCGCAGAGCATACCTTCTTTTTTGGCTAGTTTCCTGGCCATCTGGTAAGCCTCCCGATCTGACACTTTCACAATTCCGTCCATCAGCTGCAAATTGGCTGTTTCCGGAATGAAATCTTCCCCTATCCCTTCGATTTTGTATTGATGCAGTTTTGGTTTGGTCTTTTCGATCTGGGAATAGTAGAGAGAACCCTCTGGATCTACCCCTATCACCTGCACTTTCGGATTTCTTTGTTTCAAGAATTTGGCTACTCCACTGATGGTACCACCCGTCCCCACGCCACAGACGAAGTGAGTAATTCTCCCCTCGGTTTGTCTCCAGATCTCCCTCCCGGTTGTCTTGTAATGAGTCAGGGGGTTGATGGGATTTCTGTATTGATTCGGCATGAACGCGCCAGGAGTCTCCTTCGCAAGCCGATAAGCGACAGTAATGTATTGCTCTGGATGACCCGG
>JASHXQ010000185.1 GCA_030043455.1 Nitrososphaerales archaeon
ACCGCGAATGCCTTGACTTGGAGCTGGTATCTCCTGTCCCAAAATCCGTTGGCGGAACAGAAAATGTACGAAGAGGTAAAATCAGTCGTGGATCCACGGTCTCCCGGGTGGGAAGATCTACCGAAGCTCGAGTACACTACGAAAGTATTCACTGAATCCATGCGCCTCTATCCCCCGGCGTGGGTACTTCCCCGTGAAGCGACGATGGACACAACGATTGGTGGGTACTTCATACCACTCGGATCACAGGTGCTGGTGAGCCAATACGTCACTCACCATGATCCGAGATTCTACAACGATCCCGAAAAGTTCGATCCGGACCGATGGACGCCAGCCATGAAGAACAGCCTACCCAAATTTGCCTATTTCCCGTTTGGAGGTGGGGCCAGATCTTGCGTCGGAGAACCCTTCGCGTGGATGGAAGGAGAGTTGCTTCTGGCTGCCATTTCTCAAAAGTGGAAAATGCATCATGTAGAGGGACATAAAGTGGAGATGCTGCCGCAGATTACTCTCAGGCCCAAGAACGGAATGATGATGAAGTTAGAGCGTAGGAAGGATTAGGGCAATATTCTAGCGATCTAATTAATCAACTAATGGAAGGGTTTACATGGAGAGGAACTGTTTGACGAGAGCCGCTGTCGCGTCGGGATTCTCTTCCGGAAAGAAGTGCCCTCCTTTCATCGGCCGGCCCTGCACATCTGAAGCCCATTGCCGCCAGATTCCCAGAGGACCCCCTTCTTTCTCGTAGAAAGTGTCCAGCGGCCCACCTGAGGCCCATAGATGAAGCATCGGGCATTCGATTCTTTTTGACGCCACCTTGTCAACACGATCGTGCTCAATATCGATCGATGCTGCGGCACGGTACTCTTCGCAGATGCCGTGGACACGAGCAGGATCTCGAAAGGTGGAGACGTATTCATCTAAAATCTCCGGGCTAAAAGATCCTTGCCCGAAAGGATTGTCGAAAACAGCTCTGGGAGCACCGAGCAGGTAGCTTTCCGGGAGCGGTGACGGCTGCGAGAGCAAGATCCATGGCCAATAGGTCTGGGCAAATCGCGCATCCGACCGGCTCCAAGCTTCGAGAATGGGAATCACATCGAACACGGCGAGGCGCTCCACATTCTTGGGGTGGTCCAGTGCGAGACGGTAACAAACCCGCCCTCCACGATCGTGCCCAATTAGGACGAAGGAGGAAAAGCCGAGCTCCATCATGACATTAACAAGCTCGTCCGCCATTGCACGTTTTGAATAGGGAAAATGATCCGCTGTGGAAACTGGTATTCCACTCCGACCGTAAGCACGCAGGTCCACGGAAATCACAGTGTGATTGTCGGCAAGTTTCGGAGCGAGGAATCGCCACATCAGACTTGTGCGGGGGAAACCATGCACCAGCAGAATAGCTGGTCCCTTTCCATATCGCCGCACGAATATTGTGTTCTCTGATACTTTCACTTGGGAAGTCTCGAAGAAACTCTGATCAGACAATCGTTTCTCCCCCATGATCTGCACTTGGAGAAGCCATTATCAAAGTTGTTAGAACATTGATCTGTGATTCGCTCTCAGCAGATTATCCAAGCTTTTCACGGACAACGGGGGCAATCCTCGTCGCAATTAATTCGAGAGAGTGCGAGAGTTGCTCGTGCGTAAGAGCTCCCGGGTCCATCTGAAAAGTCACCCGGACTAATCCGCCGAGAGCCTTGCTGTGATGGAGGATTTTTTCGACCACTTCGTCAGGATCGCCCACCATTAGCGCTCCTTCCGGACCACTCTGTGCTTCAAAATCAGCTCGCGTAACCGGCGCCCAGCCGCGCTCCTTGCCCACTTCTGTGAAGGCTCGGGCATAGCCCGGAAAGAATTCGTCCGCTGCCTTCTGAGATGTGTCTGCGACGTATCCGAGAGAATGCATTCCCACCTTCATTCCATCCGGCGGATGACCGTTTCGTTTGTACGTTTTCTTGTAAAGTTCAATGAGAGGAGCAAAGTCAGCAGTCTCGCCCCCAATTATCGCCACCATGAGAGGTAGTCCCAATTTTCCTGCGCGGAGAAACGACTCTGGTGTTCCGCCGACTCCGATCCAGATCGGGAGAGGATTTTGCACTGGTCTCGGGTATACACCTTGTCCACTTAGTGGCGGCCTGAATTTGCCTGACCAGGTGACGTGCTCATTCGCACGCAACTTCAACAGGAGGTCTAGTTTCTCTTCGTAGAGTGCATCGTAATCGCTGAGGTCGTATCCAAACAGGGGGAAGGCTTCAATGAAGGAACCGCGGCCCGCTATGATCTCTGCTCTGCCCTGAGAAAGCAGGTCCACCGTCGCAAACTCCTGAAAAATGCGCACAGGATCTGCGGCACTAAGCACCGTGACGGCGCTCGTGAGCCGAATTCTACAGGTTCTTGCGGCCGCAGCTGCTAGAATAACCGCCGGAGCCGAATCCAAGAAATCCTTCCGGTGGTGCTCTCCGATTCCGAAGATGTCCAGCCCTAAATGGTCAGCTCTCTCGATTAGCTTCAGTATGTCCTGAAGACGCTCAGCTTCAGTTTCCTTTTGACTGTTCTTGGGATCCGAAGCAAAGGCTGCAGCAAAAGTGTCAATTCCGATTTGCATGGTGCTAGAATCAGATTGGTTCTTGGGGCGCCATCGAAATTAGCTAACGCGATTCCTCTTTGGTCTTCGGGAATTCATAAAGACCATCTTTGAAGTGGATGCTCGCGTGGCTACCATTGCAGAAGGGCATGTTGGACGAAGCTCCACACCGGCATAGTGTCACCCGGTTCCGGACTTCGTATGGCTTTCCATCTTCGGAAGAGATGTGAATACCACCCCGCACCCAGATGGGCCCGCTGACTCCCAGAGCAGGATCCTCGATGATCCCAATGGATGCTGGAAGTTCACCCTCAATCACTTTTCCAGTCTTTCGATCGCGCACTACGAGTCGCCCTCCCGGGCAGTGATTAGCCTCCCGGATGGTGAGCTCACGTGCTTGCTCTCCCTGTTCTGTCACCAGATTCCAGACCTGGCCACTGGGATCACAGAACCTCGCAAACGCGCAAAGGTTTTCTGCATCGCTTAGGTTAAGACTTGGACCTTGCGTGACTTCCGCCTGCCGATCGTAGGGCTTGCGGGTGGCCGTCTCCTTCCCCTCGAATTTTATCTTCAGGTGTGTATCATCGCAAAACGGTTTGTTTTTGGATTGCCCACATCGACAGAGACGGTAGTAGCTTTCTCCTTCGACCTTGCCCGCTTCTGTGGGTTTGTAAGAATCGCCCGGGATCCAGTCCCACGACATTCCCTCCTTATTAGGCGTTATGACTTGCGCGCCCACGGGCACCTCGCCGAATACAAGATAAGGTCCGTCCTTGCTGACCACAATTTTCATCTTTCCTTTATCAGACATGGAGCCTATTCACCCGATTAACTGGAAGATAAAGATGACTTTTCGCGCTCTAGATCTTCCAATGCAAGAGACGAATAATGCTCTAAGAAAAGTCTTAATTCATCGAATCTAGGTCTAACATCAGGAAATCCGAGAACTATGTCCGAAGAGGAAGAGTCGGATGAAGAAAAGGAAGAAGACGAGTTCGAGGAAAAGACCAAAGGCTTTGATCTGCCCAAGAAACTGGGGAAGAAAAGGAAAGACGACGCGAACGAAGATGTTGGTTGACAGATTTGTTAACACCCCATTCGCAAAGCATGAACTTTAGGATTAAACTAGACTAGCACGGGGAGTATCTCCGGAATTCTGGTGTCCGTCTCCAATGAACCCGAATATCAAGTTCCTGACTCGTGCCCTTGTCGCTGGAGTTATCATTTGGGCAATACTGACGGCGATCTTCGATCTTTCAACCTTGATTTCGAAATCGATCGGACTTCCCCTTACGGTCGTTTTCCCTTTGCCAATGAGGATAATCGGGCTTGTGATTACGGGAATCGCTCTCGCGGAAACGATCTGGTTGTTTACCTACCGGCAACCTCAGGATATGATCCTCTCGACTTACTTCACTTTCATGAAACTTTTCAGACTTGTGCCGATCGATAAAAATGCCGAAAGGACCGAACCTCTAGTTTTCAGCGGTCCACAAAAATATGTGAGGCATCCTCTCTATCTTGGGCTGATGCTTGCAGTATTCGGATGGGCTTTTCTAATGGGTAACATTTCTGATCTTGTGGCCATCCCCATTCTTGTGATATGGTTCCGATTTGTCCTGATTCCCTTCGAAGAAAAGGAGTTGCGTTCAGTGTTCGGAGACCAGTTTACGAGGTACGCGGATGCTACCCCCATGCTGATACCTTTCAATTGCAGAAAGCATGGGCTCAACCACATTTTTTCCGAGAAGAGCTAAAGAGTCGCTAAGACCTACTTGGATTCTGCGGTCGAATGCAAAGTGCGATTATACACGGCGCTGGGAGTTTTTGCTTTTTCCCTCGCTACATCATATGACAATCTGAAGAGCTCGATTGCGCGCTGAACGTCCCCTCCTTCTCGGAAACGAAAAGTGATCCAGCCACTCTTCGGAAGGATGTGGTGGGGCTGCACTTTCTTCTCTTCTACCAGCTTGTTTCTAACTTCCATGGGAAACACGATATCCACCCAGGAGTCACCGTGTACGTGCCCTAATTCCCTTCTACCTAGTTTGAACTCGGTTCCACCAAAACTGTGAGGAGCTATGGTCACACCTTCCCACTTTGAAACTGCCGTTACAATTTTTTCTTCGGCTTGTGAGATCAACTATTTTCTCCTTCACTGACTCAGTATGGGACAGTGCATTCTGCCTATTAAGTCTCCCAGCTGCCAACTCTTGGTGAAGTAAGAGTGAGAAAAACCGACGTGGGAGCTGTAAAGAATAATACACCGGTTTCATCTGCTAGGTCCCGATTTTAGCCCGTGCAGATAAAAAAAGTAGAAACTTATTTTCTGAAGATCCCCCTCGATCGTACCATCCGGGACTCCCTTTTCGAAGTTTCGTATATCGGCTTTCCCGCTGTGAAACTTGTTTCTGATGAGGGCCTTGAAGGATGGGGGTTCAACTGGATGACGGCCGGAGGAGGAGAATTCGCGAAGGAGATGATCGATCGTTACATGGCAAAGTCCATTGTGGGGCGCGATCCGATGACTCGCAAGAAGATAGTGAACGATCTCTTCTTTGTGGAGACCTTCGGGTGGGACTTTAGGCTGGGCAGGAACGGCCTTGCAGTGATGGCGATTGCAGCGGTTGATATGGCCCTGTGGGATCTCCTGTGCAAAAAAGCGGATTTGCCTCTATGGAAAGTTCTCGGAGGGTACCACGACCTTGTCGAGGCCTACAACACTCATGGGGGCTGGCTCTCATGGACCCTGGAAGAACTCGTCGCCAACGTAAAGGAGCTGGTCGCACTTGGTTACACTGCCATGAAGATCAAGGTGGGTAGCCGAAATCCGGAGGACGATTATGAGCGGTTGAAAGCTGTCCGGGCTGCCATAGGTCCGTCTACGAAGATGATGATTGATGCAAACACAAAGTGGGATCTGGAAACGGCGAGCAGGTGGGGAAGAAAATTCGATGATTTCGATCCGTACTGGTTCGAAGAACCGCTGAACCCGCTGGATATCAAAGGCCACGCAATCCTCCGGTCCAGAATAAAGACGCCGATCGCGATCGGCGAATCGATCCACAACAAGTGGACCTTCAGGGACTATATTTCACAGGGGGCGGCAGACATTCTCCAGGTTGATGCGACCAAGGTAGCCGGGATCACCGAGTGGCTGGAAGTCGCAAACTATGCAGGGATGAACAACATCAATGTCTATCCGCATACAAACATTCAGCAACCGCTACACGTGCAGCTTGTCGCTGGAACAGTTAACGCATCCGTGGTGGAACACGTACCATGGTTGCTAGACGTGTGGAAGGAACCATTGGAACCGAAGGATGGCTACTTTAGCCTTCCGAAACGAGCTGGTGCCGGTACGGAGATCAGGGGGGATGCGATCGAAAGGTACTCCCAAAACTAACTGATTCTCTAATGTGTTTGCTTGGCTCTGAGTGAAGAGAATTATGGAAGCTTTTGTTGAGATATGTTGTTTTTCCTGATACAAACTCTGACATCAATACGTTTAGAAACTGCTGGGATGCATTGCCGTAGCTTAGAAAAAAATGAAATCCCTGCCAGACTCCGTAAAGAAGTTGATCGAAGAAAAATCGTACGCCAATGTCGCTACACTCTTACCTGATGGATCGCCCCATGTAGTGTTGACTTGGGTGGATCACGACGGAGATACCATTTTGATCAATACCAACGAAGGCAGTCAGAAGTACAAGAACGCCAAAAGAAATTCCAAGATCGCTTTAGACGTAGTGGATCTCTCCAATCCGTTCAGAGCTGCCTTCATCCGTGGAAGGGTTGTCGACGTAACCGTTGAAGGCGCCGATGCTCACATCGACCGGATGGCGAAAAAATACATGGGAGTAGACAAGTACCCGGGACGTATGACTGGAATAAATCGAGTGTTGATCAAAATTGAACCCACTCACGTCATCCCTCCGCGGCAGGGCTAAATCTCGGAATGCGTTGTTAGAATAGATCTTTCATTCTTTGCTGACAAAATTCCCGGTTTCCATGAATTTTGCAGCTTGCTCCTTCAGGCGCTGGATGGCTACTTCCCTGTCAGGATGAGTTACGAGTGCGATCTTGGCGACGTCCCAGAAATTCTTGGCCGACACGATTTTGAGACCCTGCTTCTCAAAGAAGGCTCGATCCTCTGCGCTCACTCCGGAAAAGTTGGATTCCGGTATGATGATCGTGTCCACTCCATCAGTGTTCAAGGCGGCAACAAACTTGCCCATACCCTTGAAGTCGAGACCGCCCACCTGCACGAGCTCACCCTTCGGGGTCACACCCCCGGTGATCACCACGTTAGGCAGTACTTCCTCCCTGGCCGCAACGGAGTACTGGGCAAGAGTGATCGCAGCTCCGGCGCTCGGCCCCTGGATCACCTGCGAATCCAGACCCTTGGCGAAGGTGATAAAATCGAGGAAGAATTCGTAGTTGCGCATCAACCAGTCGCACTGCTCGTTGAGGAAGATCCTCGCGTGCTCGGCACTTGCCCTAACGGATTTGGCGATTTCACTGCCGATGACAGGCGCCTTTCCTCTTCGCCCGAAGGGATTGCACACGCACTCTATCACCGCGACCGTACCTTCAGAAGCCATCCCACCACTGCCGCTGCTCGCGAGAGCTGCAAGACCATAGACCTTGCCCACGGTCGGCACTGGATTGGGGCCACGCAGAGCAGAAGCGATCTTCTGGATTTCCTCCACAGACTCGTCTCTCAGCGCGGCTACCGCAGCCTTAAAGTGCCCTATGGTGAGCTTGTACGATTCAGGTGTAACCTGCTTCAGGCTGTCGTAATTGTAATTCTGCTTTTCTTCCGTTACAGCGGCTGCAAGACCCATATTGGCCTTCACTCGCGTCAGATCTTCCTCGTAGATCTTCCGGAGCTTGTTCAATTGTGTACCATTGTCTGAAGGTACATGCGAGATCTTGTATGCCGCGTTGAGCTCCTTGAGACGGAGCTCGATAGCATCACTGATTACTCGTTCGATCTTTGCAGGAGTAAACGTCCGTTTCCCGAAGAGCTCAAGAATCTTCTCCTCCGTGACAGTAGAATCTAGGAAGGATCTGCATTTGTTGAGATGTACCCTGATTATCTCCAGCCGCTCGGTGTCGTTCCTTGGGGGTGGTACCTCGACTATCCTGTCAAAACGTCCGGCTCGCAGAAAGGCTTCGTCCACGAGCTGGAGCTTGTTGGTCGTACCGATGACGACCACTCCTTCCAAAGGCTTCAGACCGCCCATCTCTGAGAGGAGTGTAGTAACGGCCCCGAGACTCCCGCCCAGTTCCCTCTTTAAAGTTAGGGCGTCCAGCTCATCTATGATGATGATAGACGGGGCATTCTTTCTTGCCTCGTCAAAAATATCGATGATAATCTTCTCGGTCTGGCCGTGGTAGGGCTTTACAATTTGGGCACCGCGGATCATATACATCGTCGCCTGTAACTCCCCTCCGATCGCCTGCACCAGCCAGGTTTTACCAGTTCCGGGATGACCATGCAGGAGGATGCCTCTGACAGGGGTAGCCCCTGCTCGTCTCGCCATCTCGGGATTGAGCGACACTTCCATATCCTTGAGCAGATTTTCCTTGATTCCGGACAGTCCACCGACATCGTCCAGCGTGATCTTGGGTTTGATCCTCGTGACAATGTGCCGCATCTCGTCACTACGCTTGTCTTCGTTGTACTCCTTCAGCCGGCTAATGTCCCGGAAGTCTTCGAGAGTAATATTGAGCATCGGAGTACTTTCATCCTTGCCGAGAGCGCTGGAGAACTTTTTGAGGTATGAGGAGCGGACGTGCTTTGTCTTATTTTCCATGACGATCTGGAAGGCGTTCGAAATGTCCGCGGGTGTAACCGTGCCGTGCCCTAAAGCTCTGACCTTGGCTTCGATTGTGTGAAGAACGCTGTTGGGGTCCAGTTCAATTTTGTACTTTTCCAGATTCATTCTCGTGATCTCGACGAGCATGGGCCGATCGATTTCAGAGTCAAGGTCGATCGTTCCCGAGCTGCCTCTGCGTCTCACGGCCTCAATAACGGAACCGAACTCGTTCGTCGCCATAATGAGGATGCACCGTCTGTCCTGGTACACCATCTCGTTGATCTTCTCGAGCAGAGTGGTCTGCACCCCACGGAAGGCCTGTACTCCACTGTCAGGTGCGCCTGTGGAATCTCCCTGTTCCCTGGCGAGCGTCTGGGCCTCGTCGATAAACAGAATGGTCGGCCGCTTGAAAGCCTCGTCGAACACTTGCGCGATTTTTTTCTCGGACTCGCCCAGCCACTTGTCGAAGATCTTGTGGGGAGAGACCTGCTGCGCATACACTGGAATATCTTTCTCCGATCCCTTCGCGTAAGCTTCCACCATTACAGAGTGCACGAGCGAAGTCTTGCCGGTGCCCGAGGATCCTTTTACGATAAAGACCTGCGGGGGAGCGGTGGGACAGATACTCCGGAAAGTTTCGTCCCGTACTACCCAATATTGGACGGCAGAGAGTATCTCATCTTTCACTTCAGCATACCCCACGAAATTTGCGGCGAGTGTCGCATACGGGGCAACCGTAGCGTGAGCGTCGTTCAGCTGCTGTCGGATTAACTTCCTAGAAGGCTTTTTCGCCTTGTTAGTGGACTCCAGGTACCATTTCCGGTACTCTGCGTCCGAGGCCATTAAGAGCGGATGGTACAACGCCCTGAGAACTTTGGAGTGCTTCCACCAGTTGTCATCGTCCGCGTCTCTTGAAGGAATTACGCTCATCTCTAGAAGACTCTCCTTAGAGGCCCTGCTGCCTACGGGATCTGAAGCCAAAGAAGGACTTGATGATCAAAAAGCCTGCGAGGTACGTTCCCAGAATAAGCCCCACCACCAGTATGCCGACTACGACCATTCCGATCAAGGACATGAAGAACAGCCCGGTGTAGAGGAGCTTGTGGCTGCGCTTTACCCCGATAATGATCAATGAAGCGGAAAAGATCGCAAACATGGCGAGGATGTCCGTAGCACCCAGAGTGATCCCGCCAAGACTTATGCCTGTAAAACCGAAAAGAGGATTCCAACCGGATGACTGCGAAACTGGTTGAGGAAGGACATCAATCGAAAGGATCAAAAGCAGATTTCCTGTCCCCGTAATGTTTTTCGTCCATGTCGAAGCAGGAGTTCCCACCTCACTGAGGCCAGCGGAATTGACGCCTATGGCGGAGATGTTGAGCACCAGTGAATAGTTTGCAATCTGAGCGGGGGTGAACAACAGGTCATTCTTGGTGCCGGAAGTGTACAGACCCGTATCATATTGTCCACCAGAGAGCGAAAGGATCGTGACGTTCGAAGTCTGGGGAGTCAGCACCCTCAGGGTCATGCCAAAAGTGAGGTTGATGTCGATCGATTGGTAAGGAGGTACGGACTGGGAAGGGGATGGCACGTACGTACCGGGAGTTAACGCATACGCTCTAAAACTCGAAGTCGAAAGAGAGGAGAGAACGAATAACATCCCCAAGAATGCTGAGGCGAGTAGAAACATGAGATTGCGTTTTCTTTTTTGAGAAATCGCACTTGCTAACAAAAAGCAGCTACCTCACGACTGTGGTATTACAAAATATATAGCTACTTCACTCTGAGTCCGAATTTCCGGTTCTGATTCCTTTTATTGCAACTCCAGATCAGCTGCGCCGGACTACCTTCTAGCTAAAACGCTCGCGAAAAAATTTCGGATGTTTGTTATGGCGATCGACCTCTTCACCGCTCTTGACCTCGCAAGCGCCTTCGCTGTGATAATTCCCGGAGTGGTTTTGCTCTCGCTGATCCGTGGAATCAAGGTCGCCTCGCTCCGGAACATGACAATCCTCCTATCTGCTTTTTCCATTCTGCACGGCTTTTACCATCTTTCCTATCTGACCTCATACTACGACTATGCTCCCTTTTTGGATCTCGCGACCGCGCTTATTCTGGTGGCACTGGGTATGTACTATACCAATCGCATAGTAGCTTTCTCGCTTTTCTTGATCGCCCTGCCTGATGCCGCGACCTATCTTGTCCCTGTCGCACTCGCTATCGCATTCATCCTTTTTGCAAGACTCGCGATCGTCTCGAAGAGTATTCGTACTTTGCAGGCGCAGCTGTCTATCTTCATCTTGATCTGGATCGCAGCGGAGCTCCTCAGATCTCTATTATTGCTGAACGTGTTCTCGGCTTCACTTGCTCTGCAGACGTTCGGGCTGGAGGTTCACACAGTGGCTATGATCGCGTTCGGTGTCTTCATGCTCTCCAGATACTACAGTGCAGCGACGAATCCCCACAACGAATCCCCGGATTGGCTTGCAAAGGACACCACACCAGCTCCCCCGAGATCCAAGAGGGGTCCGGAGGAAGGAAGCGACCGTTAGACCTTGACAACGGAGAAAGCTGAAACCTTCAACAGCGTCCTCAGGCGATCTGTCCAAGAAGGAATAGCGAGCGTCGTCGGGCACCAGACGGCAGTGTCCGTGGAATTTTATCTGGATCCCACTATTGCTACTAAAGACATAGTGCAGTATACTACGGCGTTGGAGAAAATGTTCACCGTGGGCGCCAAATTGATTGAAGAGAGATGCGCGCAGGCCCTATACCACAACATGGGACTCTCTTTCGAAAAGCACGACGGCTACGACCTGAGCAAGTACGTTAGTGACGCCAAGAAAAAATGGCTGCTCGGCGAGACCGCCAAGAACTAATCCAAGCGCTTCAAAAGGAATTTATCAATCAGGATCAAGATCCTGAAAATGTAAAGAACTTTGACTGAGGAAGAGCGAAAGCTAGCGTCATCATGTTTATCGACGTGGTGGGTTACACCGCCCTGACTCAGTCCAATGAGAGTGCAGCATTTGAAATTTTTGAAAAGCACAATCAGTTACTACGTCCATCCTCCCCAAAATATCGAGGGAGAGAGATCAAGACAATTGGTGACTCTTTCTGGTATAATTTGATAGCGCGCTGGATGCCGTTAGGTGTGCCGTGGAGATTGTAAACCGACACCACTACGTCATACCCGGCTTCCATCAAATCCAAAGGCATAGACATTATCCGGCAATTATCTGCGAGTATTGGCATTCAGAATTTGAGCTAGGATGACGATTTTCGCAAGATTGCTATGTACAGGGGCCTCTCATTAGGTTCTGCATCGAAGAACCGTTCGATCGTCCATCCGGTGTCACGTACAATCTCCTTCATCTCGTCCTTCGAGACAAGAAGATAGTAGAACCATTTTCCCACGAAAGTTCTATATCGCGCCCTAATTTTGATTTGACCACCAAGTCTGCCCCGCATCCTGTTTCTTCTCTGATAAGCCAAGTGATCCAGGTCGTCCGTTTTGTAGGGATCCACACTTTGAAAGATCATAACGGCATCCTCGGAAGTCATGACGAAAAGTTTCCTCAGTAGGCGTCTTGCAAGTTTGGGACTGGAAAACAAGCCAAAATTATTTCCGAACATAACGATCGTATCGAAGGAAGATGGCGGGAAGTCAATCTTGTGAAAGTCGAGAATTCTGGTCTTTCGCAATCCGCGAAGTCTTGAAACCTTGAGAGCGAGGCGAGAGTTATCGATCCCCAGAACCTCGAGTTTTTTTTCATTCTGGAGGTGTATAGCTACCCTTCCAGCACCACAACCGACATCCAGTACTTTGCCGTTGGCGAATTCCAACGACTCTTGCTCCATACGATGCCATTCTTCATATGGAGAAAAGTAAAACTTGGGTCCGGAAGAGGTATTGATGTAGCCATCGTCTCTCTCTATTATCTCATACGCGGGTTTCTTCTGGTAGTAATCCCAGATTTCGTGGCCAAAGGCGTCTCGATCTTTAGCGTTTGTCAGAGTTGTGAGCACTCTTGGAATTCAGAAACAGTATCGGAGGATGATTTAAGCTTCATTAAGTACGAGTTCGACCACGCGATAATTGTTTGAATATTAGGCGGAGGCGAACTGGAGATGCACATGAGGAGAACACAGATTAGCTTTGTCAGATTGCATCTTTTGTGACATTGTTTCCGGAAGGGAGAAATGCTACCCCATCTACGAGGATGCTTCGACCAAAGCTTTCCTAACCCTGCGTCCAATCAGCGAGGGCCACACCCTTGTTATTCCAAAGAAGCATTTCGAGATGATCTTTGACATTCCATCGGAAGAATTGTCTCATCTGATGGAAGTTACAAAGCTTCTCTGCCTGCACTATCGACAGAAGCTGGGCATGGACAGTTTGAACCTCGTTATCTCCAACGGTCCAGCTACTCACCAAAAGATAATGCATCTTCACCTGCATATTGTCCCGCGGAAAGTAAATGACGGCTTGCAAATTTGGTCAAGACGAGAGCTAGCGAGTGATTCTGATTTAGAAAGGGTGAGAAGAAAGTTTTCAATTCAATGATCGTCCTTACTATTTCCCACTTTTTTCTGAATTCTGACAGAAGCTTTTTTGAGTATTAAAGCTCCCGAGTACTGAGCCCTTGTTAGTCGGAGAGTCCTTGGAGCGCAAAGAGGGTCCCAGGCTCGTAACTGGAAAAGGTACTTTCACGATAGATGTCAAAATCCCTGACGAACTTTACGTGGCCTTTCTCCGGAGTCCGTATGCTCATGCCCGGATAAAATCTGCGAAAGCGAGCAAAAGCTCCGATGCTGGCTTCTCCATTTTTTTCGATGATGACTTTGGAAAGGATCTCCCGATGCTTTCCAGCTGGCCCGGGACTCCCGAACCTCCCTTTCCTCTACTGGCGAGAGGCGCAGTTCTTTACTACGGTCAACTCGTTGCAGCCGCGGTTGCAGCGTCCCCAGCTCTCGCCGAGGATGCCGTGGAATCCGTAGACGTGGAATACGAGGCCCTTCCTGTCATTCTTGAGAGCGAAGATGCCCTAAAACCAGACGCTGTTCTGGTCCACGACGAGTTAAGGTCAAATCTAATCGGATCCTGGAAAAGCGAGAACGGCTCCTTTGAAGAGGCTGCCTCCCGAGCTGACGTTTTAATCGAGGAAAAATTCTCGGCACAGCGGGTAACCGGGCAGGCAATCGAACCGAGAGGCGCGGTGGCGAGCTGGGACAAATCCAGCGAGAAGCTTACCATCTGGCTGACTACACAGTGCCCGCACACCGACCGGAAAATAATCTCGGAGTGTACTAACCTCCCGGAAGATCGCATCCAGGTGCTCGCTTTGGATGTGGGCGGCGGATTTGGAATAAATTCCCACAGTTACCCGGAGCAAATTCTGACCTGTCTCCTCTCGATCAAACTGGGGAGGCCAATCAAGTGGACAGAAGACAGAAGGGAACATGTGGCAGGTGCGATCCACAGCGGGGATTGCACGCAATGGATCACGATTGCGGCTTCCAAGGACGGAAGAATTCTAGGGATGAAGGAAAAAATTCTCCAGAATGCCGGAGCCTACCTGCAGACACGCCACGTAGTTTCGACCTTTGTTACCGCCCTGCTCGTGCCGGGCCCTTATTCCATTCCCTCTTTCTCCATAGAAGTCTCGGCCGTCTTCAGCAACAAGGGGCCGGTGGGAACATATCGGGCCTTCGGGATGACCCAGGCTACTTTTGCCCGCGAGCGCATGATGGACATCCTAGCGAGGCGCTTGGGCATAGATCCCGCTGAAGTACGTTTCAGGAATTTGATCGACCCGGCAGCTTTCCCCTTCATCAATCCTGCTGGTCTCCCGTACGACAGCGGCAACTATCGACTCACTTTTTCGAGGGCCCTCGAGCTTGCGGGGTATCAAGAATTTAGGCGGAGGACTCAATCTCAAAAACCCGGAAAAAGGTCCGGAATAGGGATCGGTTTCTATCTGGAGATGGGTGGGGTCGGGGCTCTGCACATGCTCCCCACCAAGGGATCAACTTACGCCCCCAATGAGTCAGCCCGGGTCAGGCTTTACGAAGATGGGCGAGTTGTGGTATTTACCGGGGTAGCTCCCACCGGACAGGGCCTCGAGACCTCCCTCGCGCAGATTGCCGCAGGGACTTTAGGCGTACCGCTCAACCGTGTCGACATCCTTCACGGCGATACTGAAACCTGTCCCTACAGCGGTGATGGGACTATCGCGAGCCGGAGTGCGAACATGGCAGGTAATGCAGTATACCTTGCTGCGAGTCGATTGAAACGGACTCTGGACAAGCGGGTGTGGATGAAGCTCGGTCCGGACAGGGATTCTACGATATCGCTCCAGGACTCAAAGATCATTGCAAAAAGCAAGAGCCTTACTTTAACCGAGCTTTTCGATGGCAGCCCGTACATCGAAGAGACCAAGTTCTACGTCCCCAGAACAACTTCTGGGACAACCGCGTACGGGATCCAGATCGCAAACGTGGAAATTGATGAAGAAACCGGCAAAGTCAGGGTAACAAAACTGACAACCGTTCATGACTGCGGGCGAATGTTGAATCCAGCCATCGTCGAGGGCATGACTCAGGGCGGGTGCGCGCAGGGGATTTCTGCTGCCCTTCTAGAAGAAGTAGCTTACGGAGATGACGGTTCAATCACAACCAGCACCTTCGGGGATTACTTGATCCCGACTGCGATGGAAATGCCCGAACTGGCTTCGGATCACACCATAACACTGTCTCCTACAAACCCTCTAGGGGTCAAGGGAGGCGGTGAAGGGGGAATCATTGGAGCGCCAGCCGCGATCGCGAACGCAGTGTGCGACGCCTACTCTTCGGACGGGCTGTCCCTTTCCAGAATTGTGACAAGACCGGAGAATCTATTTTTCAAGATCCGAAATCTTGAGAGTTAGTCCAAGCCAAGTAAACACGAACTCATATATCAGATTTGGAAAAAGGACCGCACATCAGTTTTCCTTTCAATTGGTAACGAAACTTGGCTTACTTCGATAGCAACGGTGAATACCTCGCGGAGATCATTGACCATTTAATCACAGTTCCAGTTTTCACCGGTTCCTCTCTAGCTAACAGGCCTGTAGTCTTGGAGCTTTACCGGGCCGCGAGAGCAAAGTCTGGTGGGCCTCTGGTATTCGAAGCTGCCGAAAAAATCGTATCTGCTGCGAAGTCGCTTGATGAGAAGGAGAAAAAATCCATAATCTTGACCACGGGGTTCATCATACCTCCTTGGATTCAGCCTGAAACAGACGGGCCAGTGGGATCGGTCTCTCTTGCACGATCTTTAGCTCTGGCTTTCGATCTCGTCCCCGTGATTATCACAGAGCAGAGTTCCGTGGAAAAACAAGCTAGACTCGCCGAGCAGGGTGGCTTCAGAGTCACAAGCTACGAAAGGGCGGCGGAGGTTCCGAGAAGTCTGGCGATCGAAGGCTTCACTCTGGACCGATCAGCGGCGAAAAAGGAGTCCGAAGAATTATTGCAGAGAATCTCCCCCTGCGCGATCATCTCTATCGAAAAGGCCTCCCCCAACAGGAAGGGAATCTTTCATAGTGGCATCGGGGTGGATGTAAGCTCATTATCCGCAAAGGTAGATGCCCTAATTGAATCGGCTCGGGAAATTGGAATCCCCACGATCGGCATCGGCGACGCCGGGAATGAAATCGGCATGGGCATCATCGAAGACACGGTGAGGGAGATTCTTCCCACAGGCAAGGATTGCGGCTGCCCCTGCCATTCAGGTGTTGCCTCGGCGATCTCTACAGATTCTCTCATCGTCGCCGGCACCTCGAACTGGGGCTGCTCCGCGATTGAAGCGATGCTGTCTTATTACTTCAAGGCTCCCGAATTGCTCCATGATGGCGCGACGGAAGAGATTCTCATCAGGGCGGCGGCGTCTGCCGGCTTTATCGATCCTGCTTCGGGGTTTGCCGATGCGGGGGTAGACGCGATTCCCGGAAAGATTCACGGCTCCATGATCGAGGTCCTCAATTTTGTGACCAAATCGCGCTACACCGAATCACTCTACATCAAGAAATACCGGGAATACACGAAGGACAAGGAGAAAATCGCCCGACTAATCAAAAACGCGGAAGAGAGTTAGCGAAAGAGTTCGCCTAGTGGAATAGCTTCCTTTCCGTTCCACCTCATAGCCTCAAGACACTTCCAGAGTGTTGCAGAATTACTGCTGACGACCGGCTTTCCCAGAGATTTCTCTATGGAACCGAGGATCGGGAAGGTTTTGAGATCAGTGCAACTGAGAAAAATTCCTTCAGCGTTGCCAGAGTCGACCTTCATCGCCAGTTTGAAAGCTGTTTCCGGAGGTTCTTTGTGCAGAGCTTCTCCTTCGAGATGACCCAGACCGGAAATTCTCGTTACTTCGATGCCATTTTCTTCCAAGAATTTCTTTTCCGCCATATTTACTTCCTCGATGTACGGTGTGCCCACCGCTACTTTCGAGATATGGAGTTTGTTAAGGGCGTCGATCACCGCTGAAGCAGTAGTCACTGCCGGAACTCGTATGCGGGACTCCATCCTCTTGGCCAAGCTCTTTTCCCATGGTAGTCCTTCGATCAGGCTTCCGGTGGTGCAGGCATAGGCAATCACGTTAACTCTAGCCGTGGCGAGGAGGTCACAGGCAGCTTCTGTATCTTCCGACATCTGAATTAGGTGTTCTTTGTCACCCCTGGGAAGAAACAGCCGGGTAGCGTGGACCGAGACTCCGGTAGGTGCATAGGCGTTGAATTCCGGTTCGATTGTGACGTTGAGAGAGGGGACGATTAGGCCGATCCGGAAAGCATTGCTGTAATTTGGGGTTTGTCCCTCGTAGGTAGCCTGTTTCATGTTTACTTCGAGTTAGATTTTCTACAATCGTTTCTAGCTTCGACGAACGTATTCGTCCAGCTGGATCTTCTCCTGCCCGGGGATATATTTTCGGATCTTCTCCTCCTTGGCCTCCAGCGGGGCTGTAGCATCAATCCCGATCTTGGACTGGTGAAGATGATGGAGATCCCTCGGAAAGCCCTGCGCCTCTGGAACTATGAAAATTCCCTTGTCCGGACGACTCCTCGTCACCATCGCCCACCACACGTCGTCTAGGTTGTAAACATCGACGTCTTCGTCCACCACGATGCAATACTTCAGCCAGGAATATGCCCCGAAGGCGCACATTGCGACGTTCTTCGCCTCGCCCTCGGATCTCTTCTTTATTCCGATTACTCCACTAAGCAGAGAGGGTGTCACAGAAATTCCCGTGACTACGTAACCTGAAGCAGTTAGGGCGCGATAGACCTTCGCCTCACGGGACAATGCAAGCAGATGGATATCTTCCTTCGTCCCCGCCTGGATGGTGTGATAGATCGCTCCGTTCCGGTAGGTAATCGCCTTTAGGTGAAAGACGTGGTTTTTCGTTTCGGGTATGTAAAATTGAAAGACATCACCGTAGGGTCCTTCTTCCTCGCGGACATTCGCGAGAACCTCTCCTTCGAGAACGATTTCTGCGCTCGCAGGGACAGAGATGTCGACAGTCTCACATTTCACCAGTTCTACTGGCTCGCCGGCGAGAGCCCCGGCCAATTCATAGTGATCGACTCCATAGGGCAAAGTAGTGGAAGCTGCAATCATCTCCAGCGGATGGGCACCGATGACCACCGCTACCTCGAGGTTCCTGCCTAACTTTTCCGCCTTACCATGGATAACTCCGAGATGCTGGGGCGCCATCATCCTCACGCCGAATTTCTGCGAACCCTTGAGCTGCATTCGATTAAAGGAAACGTTGCTGTATCCTGTTTCGGGATCTCGCGCAGTTACCATTCCAGCGGTGATGAAGGGTGCGACATCTCCTTCTGCATGGGTGACGATCGGCAGGATTTCCGAACGAGCCTCATCTCCGAGGAGAATATTTTCCTTGCACGGCCCGGAGCTTACGAGCTGGGGTTTGATCGGGCGATCAGCACGCGACACGTACTCCTCCACCGTTTTGCCCTCCGGGGTGTCGAGAGCCAGCGCGAGCATCTTCCTTGAAACGGTGAGGTTTGCGACCACCGGAAAAGTGCTGCCCCGTACGCTGTGAAATTCGATCGCCTTGTTTTCCTTCTCGGCAGCGCGCACCACCGCGGACAGTTCAAATTTGGGATCGACATCGCGATCGACGTGTAGCAAAAGATTGTTGGTTTCGAGTTGTTTCAGGTAAGATCGGAGATCGCGGACCAAACTGCCTTGTTTCCTCTCCAGTTTGTTTTCTAAAGTCTTCTGGGGAAAATCCAGACAGGAAGCTTGAAAGTGAGCGAGGTGCAGTCCCCAAAATTTACAAGCCTTCTTTTGACAAGGCCTTGAACTACGAGAGCGCGCCGTCTGGAATGAGTACTAATCTACCGAAGAAATCCAGGTGGCGATATCTACGGGTGCTGACCTACTTCATCCCCATCTTCATTATAATCGGGGGCTACGGGGTAATCGTGGTCGTGACCCAGGAAAGCTCTCCCTTCACCATCGTGACCGGGACGAGCATGCAGCCCACCATACTTCCGGGGTCGATCGCACTGATTGCAAAAGTCCCCTTCGATCAGCTGAAAATCGGTGACGTGATTGTCCACACCACGCAGGACTCCCTGCTTGCGCCGTGCGACAGCTCCCCTGCGCAGACGTTGACGGGTGAGGTCTCTAATCCCTGCTTTGTAATCCACCGGATTGTACAGATCAGAACCGACGCTGGGGGCCAGAGGATAGTCACGACCAAAGGGGACGACAACTCGATTTCCATCGATGGGATCGACACCGGGATAAATGCGTCGATGTATCTCGGAAAGGTGATCGTGCAGTTTCCGCTTCTCGGCTACCTGACCGAGCAACCGTACAATGAGATCATCGCGTTATTCATCTTCATCGCGCTGATCGCCGAGCTTTTGTTTGAGAGAAGACAGTCTCCGCCTAAGCAACCTGTCGAAGGCGCCACCTCCTAGAAAGGACTACGCCTACACTCGTAACTACGCGACTAATCGAAGACTGCGGTGAACCTGTCTACGCCGAGGTCTTTCCCAAGATCTCTGAGAGCAGAACGGGGTTGGCGTTCCCGCCGCTGATCACGGAGACCACCTTACCTCGGCCGAAGGGCAGCTTCTTTTGCAACACAGCCGCAACGGGCGCAGCTCCAGAGGGTTCGATCATGATGTGGAGTTCGTTCAGTATGAAACGCATCGCCTGCCGGATCTCATCGTCACTCACGAGTACCATCTGGTCGACCAGGTCGAGCATCAAGCGCAAGTTCAATGGCTCCGTTGCAGAAGCCGCCATCCCGTCGGCGATGGTGTTCGTGGTCGTCGAGACTATTTTTCGCTCGGTGTACGATCGGTAAACTGCTGGCGCTCCCTCTGCGCAGACTCCGATGATTTTCGTCTGATGCAGCTTTTTCCCTTTGATCGCTGCGGCGATACCGCTTATCAAGCCCCCGCCACCAATTGGAACGAGAACGTAATCCGCGTCCGGAAGATCTTCGGTGATCTCAAGACCGATGGTGCCCTGCCCGGAAATTACGTCGGGTTCGCCAAAGGGATGGACCAACACCGCCCCTTCTTTTTCCACGATTTCTCGGGCCTGCGTGGACAGATCCAGCACGTTCTTCCCGTGTTTGATCAACTTCACATTGGGATATTCGCCGATCGCCCGGACCTTTGCCTCATTGGCCGTCTCGGGCACTATGATTGTCGCCTCCATGCCGACCATATAGGAGACGTATGCCACCGCGAGCCCGTGATTACCGGCGGAAAAAGTCACGAGAGCCTTCTTTGAGCCTGACTCGGCCAGTCGGAGAATTTTGTTTAGGGCGCCCCGGATCTTGAACACCCGGATGGGCTGGTAACACTCCAGCTTTAGGTATGAATCTATGCCTGATCTTAGGGAGAGGGTTCTGGAGGGATAAAGCGGCGTTCGCGTGTAATACTTCGAAGCTCGCTTTCTCGCATCCTCGATAGACTGGAGGTTGATCTTCCTGACAGTTTCTTTTTGTTCCGGGGTCAGCTCAAATTCAGACATTTGATTTTTCACTCACTTCTCTCTGCCACAAAATTAATCCAACTGCCAGCTTTCTTGGAAACGGCTTTTTGATAGATGCGCTGGGCAGAGGCTAGATCTTCGATCGCGAGACCAGCAGACTTGAAAATCGTGATTTCGTCGTCGCCCGTCCTGCCTTTCACCGCTCCCACGAGAATCTCTCCGATTTCTCCCTTGATATGGGAGTCGCCTATGAGACCCTCACTCCTCGGGACCCGGAAATCCTCCGCCTCTTCGATCGCGGACTGTCGCCGGTCTACGAAGAAGGCGCTTTTCACCACGGCCTCTGAATCCAACTCCCGGAAAGGTGGTACTGAAGCTCCAACAGCGTTGATGTGAGCTCCCGGATCAATCCACGCCCCCTTCAAAATGGGTGCGGTCGCAGCAGTTACGGTACAGATGATTCCGGCACCTCTGACGGCTTCTTGCGCACTTTCGACAGCTTCGACATCGAGACCTGCGACTCCTTTGTTTCGCAGCGCTTTTGCATGTTCGAACTCTCTCGACCAGATCCTCACTTCCCGGAGGGATTTCCTCACCAGAGGGATGGCTTCCAGGTGCATCTTGGCCTGGGTACCTGAACCCAGAATCGCGAGAATCCTGGCGTCCTTCCTCGCCAGAAGATCCGTCGCCACCGCGCTCACGGCGGCCGTGCGAATCGCTGTTACCGAACCGGCGTCGATGATCGCCTGCAAGTGACCGTGTTCAGTTTCAAAGAGCTGAATAGCTCCCTGGTGAGAGTCGAATTTAGTTCCGTGGTTTCCCGGAAAAACTGTGACGACCTTTATACCCACAGCTGGATGGTTTCCTCCCAGATAGGCAGGCATCATACCTAGGATACCTTTCTTGTCCGGTTGCCGCAGTGCCTGTCTCTGCGGCAAGATCACTTCTCCCCTCGCAAGGGCGGCCAACGCCTCCCGCATGGTGGCAATGCATTCTCCCATCGAAAGGAGGCTCCTTACCTCGTCAGCACCGACGATCAACGTGTCCATGATTTTCCCAGCACTTTTTGAATTCCCAAATTCGTGTGAATATGAAATTCTTTCTCTCGAGTTGGAGATCGTTCATAACAGCTTTATAATTCCCGAGATTCTATCCCTCTTCTTTGTCCTTGGGCGAGACTGTCAGGCGACTTGCTGCGGTCGTCTTTACAGATATTGTCAGCTACACCGCGCTGTCCCAGAGGGACGAGGCTCTCGCGCTGTCTTTACTGGAAAAACACAACTCGCTCATTCGCTCGGTGGTAAAAGCCCACCACGGTAAGGAGATCAAGACGATCGGCGATGCCTTCCTCTTGGAATTCGATAGCACCTTGGAAGCTGTCCTGTGCGCCATAGACATTCAACGAGAGTTCTGGCAGCAAAATCAGACGGCTCCCGAGGGAGAAAAGCTCTTTCTCCGAATCGGAGTCCATGCGGGAGACGTGGTCGTGCAGAACAACGACATTTACGGGGATGCGGTCAACATCGCTTCGAGGATTGAGCACGAGGCAGACCCGGGAGGGATCTGCATCTCGGAGCAGGTGTACTTGCAGGTCCGGAACACTCTAAAGTATCCCATGGTAAAGCTTCCACAGCAGAAACTCAAGAATGTAGAGGAGAGGACTGACCTCTACCTCATAGAGCTTCCGTGGCAGGGAAGCAACCAGGAGTCGAAACCTCCGGTAAGCACGAGAAATCGCATCGCGGTGATGCCTCTCACCAACATCAGTCCAGATCCGAGCGATGCCTATTTCGCCGATGGATTGACCGAGGAAATTATTTCCGCCCTTTCGGAAATCAAAGAGTTACGGGTAATCGCAAGGACCTCGGTCAACAGATATCGGGGATCGGCCGACAAAGATGCTGCCGGAATCGGTGCGGAGCTGCAGGTAGCCTACATCCTCGAAGGAAGTGTCCGGAAATCCGGCAACAAGATCCGGGTGTCCACGCAATTGATCGAGGTGTCATCGCAAGAACGCATCTGGTCGGAGAGCTACGATCGCAACTTGGGGGATGTTTTTCTGATACAGAGCTACATTGCAAGCAAGGTGGCAGACTCGTTGAAGCTCACGCTCTTTCCCAATGAGATGCACCATATTATGAGAAAGGGCACAGGTAGCATTACCGCGTACGTAGCCTATCTCAAGGGGCGCACGTTCTTACACGATCGTTCCGAGAAGGCTATTCGGGGAGCTAAGGAGCAATTTGAAGTCGCGATCCAAGAAGACCCGTCTTTCGCCCTTGCGTACGCCGGATTGGCCGACGCTCAAATGATCTCCAGTGACTATTTGCTCGCCCCCTTTCCGGAAGCTTTGGAGGAGGCCAAAGTCAATATCCGGAAAGCAATTGAGCTGGATCCCGAGAGTGCAGAGGCGAGGGTTTCTCTCGCGCAGGAGCTCATGTATGAGTATCAATTCCAAGAGGCAGAGCAGGAATTTCGACGGGCCATAGCACTAAACCCGAGCTACGCCACCGCACACCACTGGTATGCTAACCTGCTGAGAAATTTAGGGCAAATGGAGAAAGCCCATCTCGAGATTATGATTGCGGAAGATCTGGATCCCCTGTCTTCCGTCATCACACTGTCGGTGATCTACGATTGTCTGGGTTATGGAAAATACGAAGTCGCCCGGCAACGGTTGAAGAAACTGGAGGAAATCGACCCGGCGAGCGAGCTCGTGAATGAGGCCCATATGGTCTGCCACTTTGTGCTGAAGGAATGGGACAAAACTCTGGAATACATCGAGAAAATGCGAGAGCTCGATCCCAACGATCCCTATCTGGACGCTGACGTGGCTTACATCTACGGAGCCACCGGAAGGAAAGAGAAAGCTCTTGAACTCGTGGAAAAGGTTGACAAGGAGATTTCCGAAACTTCGGGAACGAAGTATTCGCTCTTGGCTTTCGTCTACTCCAGCTTCGATGACTTGGATGAATGCTTCCGGTTGCTTAACCGGGCATTCGAAGCCCGGGAAGTATTTTTCGGCTGGTTCAGAGCGTCCTCCTATTTTGGGAATGTCAGAAAAGATCCAAGATTTGACGAGCTGTTGAAGAGAGCCGGCGTGCAATGAAGTCCGGTTAATTTCCAAGTTTCTAAAATTCGGTAGAAATCTTGCTTCCCCGATTTACCTACGTGAGGCTGTAATTGCTCTAAATCAAATTCCACGCCGACAACAAACTAGTTAAAGGAGGATCCTGGGGCATTGAGCTCCCATGTCGCTAGATCTTACTCCGGACGAACTATTGACCACAACCAGAGCTGTCAGAAAGAGACTGGATCTCTCGAGACCAGTGGAGCGAGAGGTTGTCGAGGAATGTGTCAGAATTGCAATGCAGGCCCCTACTGCCTCCAACGGTCAGGGCTATCATTTCGTCATCGTAACGGATCCCAAAATCAAGGCGGAGATCGGCAAGCTTTACCGAAAGGGAGCCGAAGCTTACTTTGCTCGCGGAGCTGGTGCGCAGAAAGCGGCTGACCCCAAAAGTGGCTTTTCACGGATGAGGGCGTCCTCGATCTACCTTGTAGAAAACATTGACCGGGTGCCAGTACAAGTAATCCCCTGTTATTGGGGCAGACCCGAAGGAATACCATACGGTTCCCAGGCGGCGATGTGGTTTTCCATCATCCCGGCGGCGTGGAGCTTTGCCCTTGCGGCCAGAGCGAGGGGTTTGGGCACTGCAGTAACGAGTTTCCATCTTCAATTCGAAAAAGAGGCGGCTGAACTTTTGGGGATTCCCTATGAAAAGGTGATGCAGGCTGGACTCATGCCTCTAGCCTATACTAAAGGGACCAAGTTCGAGGCGGCCGCTAGAAAGGAAGTCAGTTCGGTGATCCACTGGGATCGATGGTAATCTTTAGGGCGTTGAAGACATAGTACTTTTCGACCGAGTGATCGAGAGCCTCAAGAGTCTGTACGAAATTCCGACGACCAGGATAGCTACTCCGACAGCTATATCCAGCGGGGCGAGAGAAAAGGCGAGTCCCAAACAGCCGATCAGACCCGCGACAGACAGAAATCTCGGAAAGGTGCGCTGCTCCTTTTTCATCCGGAGCGCGGAGAGGTTTGCCACCGAATAGTAAAGCAGAGTCCCGAAACTCGAGATCGCAACGGCCGTTGCAAATGGGGCAACTGCCGCTACAACGATCGATACTGCTCCGACAAGTACGACGCTTCTCCATGGGTTCTGGTCGGCCCCCAATTTTGAAAATCCATGAGGAATGTCGCTGTTTCGACTCATCGCAAATGCCACCCGGGAAACGCCCAGAAGGTCGGAGAGACCCTCGTTGAAGGTGGTGAGCAACGCTCCTCCTGCGATAATCGCCACTCCCACTCCACTCCCTACTGCCATCATGGTGGCTTCAAGAGGAGAGGTGGTTTTGGAAAGCGCGGTCGCTCCCATCACTCCCAGCGCAGTTAGAGCAACCAAGATGTAGAGCGTAGTAGCCGTACCCAGAGCAGCCACGGTGGCCCGGGGAATAGTGTACCTAGGATTATGGACTTCTTCCACAAGAGTGGCTATGCGACTATAGCCTGTATATGCGAAAAAGAGCAGAGCAGTGGCACTCAAAACGCTTCCTACCCCATTAGGGGCAAAGGGAATGAGATTCTCGGGAATCTTTGCCTGAGGCAGGCCGATGACCACGAAAGCTAAAAGCGATAATACGGAGAGCACGACCACTACATCGGTTATCCGGACGGATCGCCGAATACCCAAGGCGTTGATTGCAGTGATTGCAAGGGCGGCCAGAATCGCGGCCTCCCGGGCAGGAACTGCCCCAACAATCGCGTTGACATATTCCCCGAAAGCGAGTGCTGTCACTCCAGGTCCGACCGTGTTTGCGGTGAGGAACATCCAGCCCGCACTGTAACCCCACCACTCGCCCATGAGTCGCCGTCCAAATTCGTACGTACCCCCGGTTCTGGGAAAGACCGCGGCCATCTGGGCGGAGGAGATCGCGTTGCAAAACGCAACAAAGGCCGCGATCAAAAGAGAAATCAAAAGTGCGGGACCGGCAATCCCGGCTGCAGGTGCGATCACCGCAAAGATACCCGCGCCTAAAATAGCGGCTAGTCCGGTAGCCACCGCATCAAAAAATCTCAGCTGCGGCTTTAGGGTGGGTTCTCCGGAGCTTCCGGACATTGCGATTTTGGAGAGTAGGCGATCACGAGAAAAAGGTATTGCTTAAGACACGCGCAGCTCGATCAAACTTTCATGGCTTTCATGAAAAGTCATTCGATCAAAATCTCCCAGATGACGATGAAGGAGCTGAAGAAATTGACGACCTACATGAATCTGGAAAACAAAGAAGGGAGTAAGGGCAAGAATGAAACCATTTATGATCTAGCAATCTTCAACGCACTCTGGCTTGCCAATTTCTTCTACGAGGACGGCGAGCTTCGCGAGATTTTCATGAAGCGATTCAAAGCAAAACAGGGTGAAGGGGAAGAAGAGCGGAAGAACCTCGAAGAGTGGGCAAAGCGAGATCAGGAGATAGAGAAACAAAAGTGATTCCAAGCAAAGATTGTCATAGGTATTTTTTGTGCCACTCAACCCCACTCCAAGTCTGGACCCTTTGGGGAATGATTTTCACCCAGTAGCGACGCCGGTCCATCGTGGGGACTAAATATTCTGGACCGTGTTCTCCCAGGTAACGAGTTGCCATCCTGTTGGCGATCTCGATCCATCTTCCGGAAATTCCGACCGGGCCCTCCACAATCTCCGCCTTGCCTTCGATCACCACTCTGGTAAAGGGAGCCTTGTCTTCGGCAATGTGCATGGCGATGTGGGGGTCGCGTCTCAGATTCGCTACCCAGGCGGATTTCTCTCGACCGCCAAGATAGAAGAACGGATGGTCGTATTCGTACCAGACCGTGGACAGATAGGGCGTCCCATCTTCCTTTAACGTAGCAATTCTTGCCACCCAAGGTTCTAAAAGAAAGGATCTCATCTCTCCTTCTGTCAGTCCACGTTCCTGCCCCTTCCAGCTGTCGTCTTTGCTCATGACGAGAGATTCGAATCTTTGATGATCTTAACAACTTTGCTTTCTTTGCGGCTCAAGCCTTAAGGACGCAAATTCTCCTGAAGGGGTTCTCATGGAGAAGAGCATCTGGGATTCGCAGGGGCATCCTATCACGAAAGGCGATATCGAGGGAATCGTCAATGTCAATGGTTTCGATCTCTTTTACGAAATTTATGGGAAGGATGGAAGGAGAGGAACGGTCCTCTGCCTCCACGGCGGACCTGGAGGCACTCTGGAAGATTTTGCACCCCTGATTGCCCTGACCAAGTCGGGATACAAGGTGGTTATGTACAACCAGATGGGCTCGAACAGATCCCAATTGCCGAAGAACAAGTCGCTCCTGACTGTCGAGCACTACGTCGAAGAAGTGGAAGCCCTTCGAACAGCGCTAGATCTGGGCAAGATCAACTTGATCGGGCAGAGCTGGGGAGGAATGCTCTCCATGGCTTACGCCCTAAAATACCAGTCCAACTTGAAGTGCATGGTCACGAACGGTGGCCCCGCGAGTACTCCTCTCTGCTTGAGTGAAATGACACGCCGGAAACTGGAGCTGCCGTTAGACGTACAGGAGACGCTCCAGAAATACGAGGACGAAAGCGATTACGAGAATCCGGAGTACAAGAAGGCGACCGAAGTCTACTACCGGAATTTTCTGTGCAGGCTGCCGCAGTGGCCCGAAGAGCTGCTCTATGCGATCGGTCACATGAGCAA
>JASHXQ010000186.1 GCA_030043455.1 Nitrososphaerales archaeon
ACATGGAAATGATCCAGTTCCATCCCACCGGCATGATTTATCCGGCCGGAGTGAGGGGGCTTTTGATAACCGAGGCAGTTCGAGGAGAGGGAGGAATCCTTACCAATATCAATGGAGAGCGTTTCATGACAAAGTATGACCCGAAGCGCATGGAACTCTCGGCGAGGGACGTAGTTGCCAGATCCATTTACACGGAAATTCAAGAAGGCAGGGGTACGCCTAATGGAGGCGTCTACCTTGATATCACTGCGCGCGGCGCTGACTACATCAAAAAGCGGTTGCCGAGTATGTACTATCAATTTTTGGAATTTGCAAACATTGACATCTCCAAACAGAAGATGGAGGTCGCGCCCACGGTGCACTACCACATGGGAGGAGTGAGAGTTGATCCGGAAACCACTGCCACTAATGTTCCCGGTTTGTTTGCAGCCGGAGAGGTAGCTTCAGGGTTGCATGGCGGCAATAGGCTGGGTGGCAACTCTCTTTCAGATATCCTAGTTTTTGGGAGGAGGGCGGGAATCTACGCGGCAGAGTACGCAAAGACCGCAGGGGATCCCGTCGCGACATCCGAGGACATCAATAAAGAAATCTCGAGAATTCTTTCCCCCTTCAAGATATCCAACGGGCAAAACCCCTTTGATTTGAAGGACAAAATCGCTGCCGTAATGTGGAAGTATGTGGGTATCGTCAGGAACGAAGAAGATCTGAAGAAGGGGCTGGAAGAAATTCAAATAATACGATTGGATTCCAAGAATGTCCAAGCGAAAGGCCCCAGGCCCTTCAATCAGTCGTGGGCTGATTCTCTGGCGGTCTGGAACATGTGCTTGGATTGTGAGGCCCTTATTCTGTCGGCTCTCACTCGAAAGGAGAGCAGGGGAGCTCATACTAGATCGGATTATCCCAAGAAAGACGATGCTTGGGTGGTCAATATTGTCGTGAAGCTAAAGGATGGTCAGATGACGCTTGACAAAATCCCAGTGCCGCAGATGCCGGATGAATACAAAGGATACTTGAACCGAGAAGAGACATTACTCTGGAAAGGAAACGAGCAAAAGCAGACCCAGAAGAAGTGAGCCAGCCGCCAAATGGAAAAATCTCGAACTCGCAAGGATGTCAACCTCCGGATCTTCCGGGGGCTGGGCAGCGATCGCTCTAAAGATCGGTACGAAACTTACACGGTGCCCTACGAGGACGGCATGGTGGTACTGAATGCCGTGCACTATATTCAGAGCCACCTCGATTCTTCACTCTCCGCCCGGTGGAACTGTAAAGCCGGAAGGTGCGGTTCTTGTTCTGCGGAGATAAACGGCTGGCCGCGACTCATGTGTAAAACTCCGGTCGCGGAATTTGAAGGGGAGATCACCGTAGAGCCGATCCGGGCCTTTCCCCTTCTACGCGACCTCGTCACCGATGTGTCGGAAAACTACGAGATGCAAAAGATGATTCCTCCGTTCACACCAAAGATTGCGTCGGATGATCCGGACAAGCCCTGGAAAATTTACCAGATCGACGTAGACAGATCTAGAGAGATGCGAAAGTGCATCGAATGCTTCCTCTGCCAGGATATCTGCCACGTAGTCCGGGAGCACAAAGCCAACTACATAGGACCGCGGTACGTAGTGAAGGCTGCTTCCTTCGATATGCACCCCATGGATGCCCTAGATCGTTCGAACTTTTTGAAAGAACAGGGAGGGATCGGGTATTGCAATATCACCAAATGCTGCCAAGAGGTCTGTCCCGAACATATCATAATCACGGACGACGCCATCATCCCGGAGAAAGAACGGGTGGTCGATACCCACTACGATCCTCTAATGTGGGTGTATCACCTGATCCGCCCCAAAAAAGAGTCAGCCCCGTAGACAGCCCTTACTTGCTATTCCGTGCGCAGGATGCTCTGAATGGTAGTCAGGTACGTTTCTTCCACAGTGTCCGGACAGTAGACTACATAGAACTGAGCAACTTTTCCTTCGACCCGGCGGATAATCCGTCCGATTCGTTGGATAAATTGGCGCTTGCTCTTCCCGCTCGTGATTAGAATGGCAACGCCCACTTCCTCGACATCCAAGCCTTCTTCCAAGGCCCTGACAGAGAGAAGTACGTTGAAACTCCGGCCCCACTCTTGCAGAATTTCCATCCTTCGCCAGGGTTCGATTTGCGAGTGAAAGGTCTCGCTGTGCAGTCCCTGCTCAGCTAGAAATTCCCTGATTTCTTCGATCGCCTGGACAGATTCGGAAAAAAGTAACACTCTTTCACCTTTATGCTGTGTAAGGATCTCCAGAATTCTAGTTTTCTTGGTCTCGATTCTTGAAAGTAACTTTTTCCTTCGGGTAATCGCTTGCATCCCTTGCCGCCCCACGAACTGTTTGGTTTTTGGATCGAAGCACCTCATCCAGTTCGACAAGCTCGGACCGCAAAATTTGAACGCCCTTTTAATGAGGGCCGTATTGGTCTCGTAGCTTTTTCTTTCTTTGATTGTCATGGTGGCCTCTACCGGAACGACGTTCAGAGGCGATACAATTCCAGATCTAACGGCGTCCCCTAGCCCCAGATCGAAACATATGGGAAATTCCCTGAGGAAGAGATCGTGAGCCATATCTCCTCTTTCGGGCACGGCCGAGAGCCCTAGAACATACTCTTTCGTCTTCAACCGGGGAAGAATCCTCAAAAGGGCGGTGCGAGCGCCCAGATGATGCACTTCGTCTAGGACGACCGCGCCGGCATTCTCGATTAGCTCGGGATGAGTGATGGCACTCGAATAAGTGGTGATTACAACAGGACCGGAGCTTTTTGCATATGCGTAGTATTGACCTACTTCAAGCAAGCCAGCTTCCTGAAGCTTTGGAGCCCACGACTGGTAAATGAGAGCCTGAGTGGGAACAATGATTAGAGTATTCAGCCCGACTTGCTGTATCCATTCAATCGCGATGATCGTCTTGCCTGTCCCCGTCGCAGCCTTGATGGTTCCGCGTTTCGCTTGCAGCAAGGTTGCGACAGCTTCCTGCTGATAATCTCTCAGAACGGGCAAGAGCTATTTTCA
>JASHXQ010000187.1 GCA_030043455.1 Nitrososphaerales archaeon
ATCTATACGGACTCACGTAGAAAATTCCCCACAAAGGCGGATGATTTGGGCATAATTTTTTGGAGGCACCAATTCCACCCGCATTGAGAGCAAATCATCGGGGAAGGACGACAACCTTTCCTTTCCCAATAATTTCCTTAGCGCTGACGAGAGACGCCTCCCCCTAAAAGAGAAGATGAAATCTAAGATTCTGATCCTGGCCTCAGTAAAATAAGGGATCGATAGGTCTGTAAATGGCACCATACGAATAGCAGCGGACTCTACTTTCGGCGGAGGAGTAAAGCAATCTCTGTTTATTTTGAATAAGAGGTCGGTTTTGAAACTTATTTGAGTCAGTACTGTAACCGCTCTATAAGCCGCATCCCCCGGAATAGCAACCAGTTTGTTGGCAAATTCTGACTGAACAATGGCAGCGACGAGATTGAATTGGTTTGTCCTCAGCGAGAGCCATCGGATGAACCTCAAAGATTCAGAATAGGGAAGGCTAGTTATGCACGCGTCAAATCTCTCTTTTTTCAATTCGTAGCTAAACGCGTCAGCATGGAGTAGTTTGACATTTTTGAAACCTGAAACCAATCTGTTTGTTATCTGAAACAAATTCCCGTCGATCTCAAAACTCGTAAGACGGACTCCTTTCTCCCCCAGTTTCCGGGTGAGGATGCCTTTACCGGCACCGATCTCGACAACTTTACTATCTTGCCCTAAGTTTGAGGATTCGATCAGCTGATCCGCGATCTCCGGACATACTAGCATGTGTTGACCATATCTGACACGATGCTTATTCGAGAAAGTACTGGAATGACTTGTCGGCAACGATTATCGGACTAGTGATGAACGAAAAGAGTGATCCGAGATCCGCCGGAGAGTTCTTCAACGATCCTTTTTGACAGAAGCTTTATGGGATCGCGAACTCCTACACGTCTTTCCAAGTCAGCGAAACTCTCGAAAGGCTTTCGCTCTCTTTCGGACACAATCTGTCTCATGAAAGTCTTCCCGATTCCCGGAATCAGTTCAAGAGCGTGCAACCGAGGCGTCAGAGGCTGTAGGTCGTTAAAGTAAGCTACGAACTGAGGTTCATTATCTGCGATCAACATCTCCAAAACCGACTGAAGTTCACTTTTTGACTCGTTACTCAATTCATCATAATTTAATTTCCCGAGGACACTTACAATCTTTGTTCGGTTCTCCTTGCCGATTGCTATCTTTTCCCCTGCCGCGAAATCAGAGTCTGGGCTAACAAGGATTTCGAGCAGGGTTAGGCGTTCTTGTCCCACAGCCTGCACAAGAGGTCCTTCTCGTTCCCGAATGATGAAGGATTTACCTCGGGGTATGAAATCGAGCACGTACGCAAACTCTTCGTACTTTTTGGCAGGTGGTGGAGACGTGTACAAAGTTCTCCCACAGAAAATTGGGCTAATTACACCCCTAGGTTCAGAATCGGTGTACTATCTCGGATGAAAATGATTGATTGGATGTGTTCGGAGCCACCTTCGAGGAGGTTAGCTACGTCTTATTCCGCCAGAATCTTCATTATTTTTTCGACAGTTGCAGTGGGAATGAGCTTGCGCCAACCTGAAGTAAAAACGCGAAGTTCCTCTTGTGATTTGGGCAGTACATTCACCAGCTCGGTAGCTTCCTCTACGGTCAGCCCACAATCCTCTACAAGAGCCTTCCTGATCTTCTTTGCCTTTTCCGGTTCCACCTTGGAAAATTTTAGAAGATAATCCATTGTACGCTTTTGGATTTGATCTGTCTGCTCGGGATCAATTTTGGAAAGAATTTCCTTTGCCTCAGAAATCGTGATTATTCTCGCCTTTTTTGTAGCGACCTGTTGCTGAGCTTGTTCTGTCATAGGGGTCTGAATCCTTCAGTTGAGTTAATCTAACTGAGCGGCCTTACGTGCTCAAGCCGAGCGATGACTGTCTTTTGGGTATCGCCAACTGGTACCAACAACACCAGACTTCGTCTACGAATCTCCTCTATGCTGCCAACAGATCCCTGAAAACGTCTATGTGGCATCCCCTTTGGCTGTCTGGAATCAACGTCAATGACCACGCGATCGCCGATCTTGTACTCCCTAAGAAAGGCTCCGAGAGGCGACCTGGGCTTTCCCCTAAAAACCGCCCTAGTTTTCCTCCGATAACCGCGCGACTTAGGCATTTTACGGTAAACTTCCGGCTGAATTTGCGCAGAAGCGCTTTAAATGCTTCTGTTAAAGAATGCCCCGAATTCAAGTTCGTTTGGACAACTCGCTATTTCTTGCTTTGCCCCGCATCCCACTTCCCAAGCGAATTTTTTCGTATTGAAACGGAGCCGGTATGATGGAGCCTAACAAAGTTGCTGTTCTATTCACCGGCGGAAAGGACAGTACTTACGTCATCGGAAAGCTCCGTTCCCTCGGGTACCAGGTGACGTGCCTTGTCAGTGTAATTTCCGAGAACCCGGACAGCTATATGCTTCACACTCCTAATATTAGGATCACTCGACTTTCAGCAGAGGCGCTCAATTTACCAATTGAATTCGGTCTGACAAAGGGTATCAAAGAAAATGAGCTTGCCGATATCAGAGAATCCATATCACAAGCTAAGAAGAAATTCGGCTTTGACTTTCTCGGCTCGGGAGGACTTTCCAGCGAGTACCAGAGATCCCGGTTGCAGAAAATCGCACAAGATCTGGGACTCTCATCGCTGACTCCTCTTTGGGGAATTGACCAGGGGAAATACCTGAGTAAATTAGTGTCTGACAAATATGAGTTTATTTTGACGTCGGTCTCTGCAGCCGGTCTGGATGCAAAATGGTTAGGACGAAAAATAAACGAAAGTGCTGCAACCGAGCTATTGGTCCTAGCAGGAAAATATCACTTTAATCCAGCTTTTGAGGGTGGCGAAGCGGAAACTCTTGTCGTTGATTGCCCCCTCTTCCTTCTTAAGAAAATCGAGATTGTGGAGTCCGAAAAATTTTGGGACGGATCTCGCGGTCATCTGACCATAAGAAAAGCCCAGTTGGTCGACAAAATGAGCAATCGATGATTCTAACTTCTCTACACACTTAAATGAAAGTTCAGACAGTAAGGTAAGATTCCATGCTTGACAAACTGAGAGAGGGCTTTCAAAATGCTGTAAACCGGCTGGTTGGGGCCCCTTCAATTGACGAGAAAGAAATCAAGGAGTTCGTCAAGGATATCCAGAGAACACTTTTCTCTGGAGACGTCGACGCAAAAATAGTTCAGGAACTCTCGTCAAAAATCGAAAAAAGGGCTTTGGAGGAAAAGCCCCCACCGGGTCTTCCCAGGAAAGATCACGTCGTAAAAATTCTGTACGATGAATTCGTTAAGATCCTGGGAGAGGGGGGTAGGCTCGACCTTCCCACTAATCGAGCTAATGTTATTCTCGTTGTGGGAATACAGGGCAGTGGCAAAACCACTACCATAGGGAAGCTGGGTCGCCTTCTTTCTAAAAGAGGTTACAGGGTGGGGGTGATTGCAGGGGACACTTTTCGCCCGGGGGCAATCACGCAGTTGAAAACGCTTTGTGCGGAAATCAACGTGCCCGTTTTTTCGATAGACAATGAAAAGAATTCGGTAAAGGTCGTCAAAGCAGGAGCGCAATTTTTTCGGGAACAAAATTCCAACGTCATCATCGTGGACACCGCAGGACGCCACAAGGAGGAGAAGGGCCTTCTGGATGAAATGAAACAGATCTCGGACGCGATAATTCCAGATTTCTCGTTTCTGGTCTTGGACGGTACGATTGGCAAGGCTGCCTTTGCGCAGGCATCAGCCTTCCACAAAGCTGTCTCGGTCGGAGGAATCATCATGACCAAGCTCGATGGAGCTGCCAAGGGCGGGGGAGCTCTTGCGGCAACTGCGGCAACGGGGGCGAAGATCTTCTTCATAGGCACCGGAGAACGAGTGGACGATCTCGAGAGTTTCAATCCCACCCGTTTCGTTGGCCGCTTACTCGGAATGGGTGATCTTCAAGCTCTTTTGGAAAGAGCAAGGGATCTCGAAAATGCTGCCGATGAAAAACAGATCAAAAGGATGATGTCGGGCAAGCTTACTATGAACGATTTTCTGCTGCAGATTGAGCAGGTCAAAAAGCTTGGCTCTCTTCGAAAGATTTTGGAAGCCATGCCCGGATTCTCGCAGGCGAATGTCTCCAACGAGAACATTGAAGAGATCGAAGTGAAGATGAAGTACTGGAGAGCCATGATTCAGGCCATGACCCCACCTGAACGGGACGATCCCGAGCTCTTGAATTCTCAGCGGATACGAAGGATAGCACGAGGGACCGGAGTGCCAGAGAGGGACGTAAAGGATCTGCTAACACGGTACAAGCAGGCCAAGTCAGTGATGAAGGCCAGCAAAGGCCGACAGTTTAGAGCAATGATGAAGCAAATGGGCCGTCAAGAACAATAGATTTTTTGGACGAGACTATCTAAGGCATCTGAATCTCAAATATCATAGAGGATCGCATCGAGCGATATTAGGCGCAAAAAGCAAAACTTTCGAATAACTAGGAGAAATCTAGATTTTGAAATCCACAACTCTCGCTTTGCAGGGTTTGCACCTGTGTAGATTGTGTGAAAAAAGGTTGGGTCTCAAACTGGGGACTGTTGTGGAAGAAGGAACTCTCTGCTACATCTGTGGAGGGGCGATGACTTCGGTGAGGCCGCTTTCGGAAGAGATTGTGAAGAATTTGAATGATTACGATTATCAGACGTTTCTGATTGGGGCATCAGTTCCCCATACTATCTTGGACAATGACGACGAGCTGCGGTCGAGATTCAAGATCAAGGGGCGGGATAGCGTAAAATCCCAGATCACAAAGATGCTCAGCCAGGCGGTAAAACTGGAAACCGGAAAGGAGATTAATTATTCCAAGCCTGATCTCACCGTTCTGGCGTCTCTAACTGATAAGCAGATCTCGGTTAACGTCAGGTCTCTTTGGCTGAGTGGAAAATATGTAAAGCTAAAACGAGGTCTGCCCCAACGGAGCTTGACCTGCGAGATATGCAACGGTTTGGGTTGCGCTGGGTGCGGTTATAGGGGTAGCTCACCTGACAGCATCCAGGCGAGGATCACGAACTTTCTTGCTTCCACCTTTGGTGGTGAGACCTGTAATTTTGTCTGGATGGGGAGTGAGGATGAAAACAGTTTAGTGAGGACGCCGGGCCGGCCCTTTTACGTGGAGGTAGTTAAGCCTAGGAAACGATTTGCTATGAAAGACCGACTCGCCCAAAAAAAGACGAAGGTACCCTTTTTCCGCTCAAAAGAGATATTGATCCGAGATCTCGAGCTTCTCGACAAGAAGGTGACTGAGATTCCAACGTTTGAAATCCAAGCGAAGGTCTTTCTTAGGAAGAAGCCTGAGAGTCCTCCACTTGAAACCGGACAGATTCGCGCGATGGAGTCCAAGTTCACAAAGGCCGGGGTCAGTGTGCGCCTCTCTAGAAAATTCCGTACGGTCCAAAAAGAGATCCACTGGATTCGAGTAAAAGCGAAAGATGCAGGCGAATCGGTGGAAGTAAAGGTTAGCTGCGATGGGGGAGTTCCGTTGAAAAAACTAATCTCGGGACAAGACGATACAGTTTCACCGAATCTAGGGCAGTACCTCGGCTCATATGAAATCGACCGGGCTCGGCCCTTCGATGTATTGCGAGTGACGATTAAAGCTGGATCTGGCGTAAATTCTAAGGATGTGTCGGGGAGAGTGTCAGCCTTGGCTGTTCCTGAGCTTGAAGAATAGCCGCTTTTCGGCAGACAGCGGAGCTTTATCCCTGCTGTAGAAGATCCCTCCGCCGCCCTTAGTTGAACCTCATCACGGACTCTAACATCTAATCTTAAGATCCAGATGCAGAGCTCAGACGGCTCTTCCAAACGTGTAGAAGTCGGAATTCCTCCACGCGCATCATCGGGAAATTATCCGGAGCCGAAGAGTAATCTTAAATTCTTTGAATCACCCTGAGACCTCTTTGTTCAAAATTGGGCGTTATTCATAGGCAAGGCATTCTCTTTCTCTTGCCTGAAGGAGAGCGAACCTTTGAGTTTATATGCAAGCGCGGCCTACTGTAATATCTTTAGCTTTTATCGGTGAAATAATTTGGCGATTAAAGACCAGCAAAAGAATGGAGATTCTGATTCCGCGGAAGAGTCCCCGCTTCCAGTCACCGCAAATCAGATAATGAATTCTGAAAAAGAAGAAAAACTGACGGACGAAATCACTGCCCTAATGAACGATCTCGAGTTAGAGCGCCGAAAATCAGTTGAGCTCTCTAATCGAATGAAGTACCTCCAGGCGGACATTGCGAACCTGCAGCGGCAGGGAGATCGGAGGGTCTCTGAAGTCAGAAACCAGGTGAAGCTTACTTGGATTCTCGAAGTCCTCTCCATCAAGGAGGATCTGGACAGGGCAGTGAGTGTCGCGCGGGAAGCCCAGGAGAAATCAACTCTATTGGACGGTTTACTGCTTGTTACATCGAGAATAGAGAACATTCTGAAGCTTGAAGTTGTGGAAGTCATTCGCGCTGAGGTGGGGGGTCGCTTTGATCCCAGCGTGCACGAAGCTCTTGCGTTTCAAGAATCGGACAAGGAAGAACAGGGTACCATACTCGCAGTGATCAGTCCGGGTTACTCGGTTGATGGTAAAGTGATCAAACCTGCAATGGTCGAAGTGGCACGCAGCAAGGAGAAGAAAAAAGCTGTTGACCAAACTAGATCAAAAGAAAATCTTGAGAGAGAATTGGAAATTGAGGAGGCTACGCGGCAAAAAAATGCGTAGCGATTGCGAGGACCAAAAGTTAGGAAAATAATGTTCAGTTGAGAAAGTGGTCGAAGAAAGGAAAAAAGTGAGAAAATAGGAAATGGCAAAAATAATTGGAATAGACTTAGGCACAAGTAACTCTGCAGCAGCAGTTATGATGGGAGGTAGACCAACGATCATCCCCTCCGCGGAGGGAACTTCGGTGGGCGGAAAGGCATTCCCATCTTATGTGGCTTTCACGAAAGAAGGTCAGCTACTTGTCGGGGAACCAGCGAGAAGGCAGGCCGTATCCAATCCGGATGGCACTATTATGGCGATTAAGCGGAAAATGGGTACGGACTACAAGGTACATATTTACGGAAAGGACTATACACCTCAGCAAATATCCGCATTCATTCTACAGAAGATTAGGGCGGACGCGGAAGCCTTCCTGGGAGAAAAGGTGGACAAGGCAGTCATAACCGTTCCTGCTTATTTCAACGATAACCAGAGACAAGCAACCAAAGATGCAGGAGCCATCGCTGGTTTGGAGGTTGTCAGGATTATCAATGAGCCCACAGCGGCTTCACTGGCTTACGGGCTGGACAAAGCAGGGAAAGAACAGAAAATCATGGTCTTTGATCTCGGAGGAGGTACTCTTGACGTTACGATCATGGAGTTCGGCGGTGGAGTCTTCGAGGTAAAGTCTACGAGCGGAGACACCCAGCTAGGGGGAACCGACATGGACAACACCCTTGTCGATTACATCGCGTCCCAATTTAGGGCACAATCGGGGATTGATCTCAAAAATGACAAGGTAGCGGTTCAGCGTGTACGTGAAGCGGCTGAGAAAGCGAAAATCGAATTGTCCACTACAATCACAACTGAGATCAACCTGCCCTTCATCGCGGCCGACGCCTCTGGCCCGAAGAACCTCCAGCTCACCTTGACCAGGGCAAAGTTGGAGGAGCTGATCAATCCCATCATAGAAAGGTGCAGGCACCCTACGATGCAAGCGATTCAGGACGCGAAGATGGAACCTAGCCAGATTGACAGGATCATTTTGGTTGGTGGACCCACCCGAATGCCGATTGTCCGGAACTTTGTAGAGAAGATCATGGGTAAGCCAGCGGAACGGGGAGTCGACCCAATGGAATGTGTGGCAATGGGTGCTGCGATTCAAGGAGCGGTGCTGACAGGAGAGGTCACGGATATCCTCCTTCTGGATGTAACACCACTCTCGCTGGGTGTAGAAACCATGGGTGGTCTGCTTACCAAGATAATCGACAGGAATACCACCATCCCGACGAAGAAGAGCCAGATTTTCACCACCGCCGCGGATTTCCAAACTACGGTAACCGTGCACGTTCTCCAGGGAGAGAGAGCTATGGCGAGCGACAATGTTTCGTTGGGAAACTTCAATCTCACTGGGATTCCTCCAGCTCCGAGGGGCATCCCGCAGGTCGAGGTAGCGTTCGATATTGATGCAAACGGCATCCTCAATGTTTCTGCCAAGGATCTCGCCACTGGAAAGCAAGCAGGAATTGCCATAACAGCTTCCACAAAACTCTCCGACAAGGAAAAGGAGCGGATGGTCAAGGAAGCAGAACAGTTTGCAGAAGCAGACAAGAAGAAACGGGAGGAAGCCGAAATCCGAAACCAGGCGGATAGTCTTGTCTACACCACGGAGAAGACGAAAGCAGATCTCAAAGACAAGATTCCCGCGGATCTATTGACGAAGCTTGATGCTGCCCTGAAAGAGCTCAAGGACGCGATGGCAGGAACGGATGTTGAGACGGTTAAGCAGAAGAGCGAGGCTCTGAGCACTGTCCTAAAGGAGATAGGCACCGTCGCCTATCAACAAGCTGCAGCCGCCTCCAGCGCTTCCAATACTTCGACCAGCGGAACCTCTTCCGCCTCCACATCGCAAACCGGCAGCAGTGAGAAGGTTGTCGACGCCGAGTACAAAGTGGACCAAGATTCCTCCACTCAGAACAAAGATTGAAAACCTAACGTATAGGGAGCTGCGGGCTAGTGTCAACCTCTTCGGAAAAAAGGGACTATTACGAGATACTAGGGGTTCAAAAGAATGCGGACAAGGATCAGATAAAGAGCGCCTATCGCAAGCTCGCACTGCAATATCACCCAGATCGCAACAAGGCTCCGGAAGCGGAAGAGAGATTCAAAGAGATATCTGAAGCGTACGCGGTTCTCTCCGACGAGGCGAAGAGGGCACAATACGACCGCTTCGGGCATGAAGGTATTCAGGGTAGATACTCCACTGAAGATATTTTCCGTACGGCCAATTTCGACGAGATTTTTCGGGATCTCGGTTTTGGGGGGTTTGGAGGGTTTGGTGGAAGCATCTTTGACATGTTTTTCGGAAACATGACGGGCTCCGGCAGAGGAGCCCGGCGTGGAGCCGATCTCAGATATGATCTCGACGTTACTTTGGAGCAAGTAGCGTCAGGATTGAGCACTGAAATTGAAATTCCACGGACTGAGAGATGTTCCGTCTGTAAAGGTAGCGGCGCTCGCCCTGGTAGCGCGCCCCGTGTGTGCACAGAATGTGGGGGCAGAGGTCAGGTACAGCGAGTGAGTTCTTCTGGATTCGCTCAATTCGTAAGAATCGAGACCTGCAGGAATTGCCGAGGCAAAGGGGAGGTCCTGGACAATCCTTGCAGGGATTGCAAGGGCAGCGGGACGGTGCAACGCACTCGCAAAATAACAGTGAAGATCCCTCCAGGAATAGACAATGAGTCTTCTCTACGACTGAGAGGGGAAGGAGATGCCGGCGAGAGTGGAAACACCGCGGGGGATCTCTACGTTGTCTGCCACGTGCTGCCTCACAAGACGTTCACTAGAGAGGAGGCCGATCTTCAGTGCTCAGTCTCGTTGGACATGGCGAGCGCCGCGCTCGGGACCTCTGTAAAAGTGCCGACGATCGACGGGGTTGGAGCCGATGTTATGATTCCGGCGGGAACCCAGAACGGTACGACCTTGAAACTGAAGGGAAAAGGAATCCCGATGATGGGCAGCACCGCCAGGGGTAATCAGTTAGTCACGGTCAACGTAACGATTCCCGCCCGCCTTACTGACAGGCAGAAAGATCTCCTGAAACAATTCAAACAGATTGAAGACGAAAAAAAGAAGGGATTTTTCAAATTCTAGGCTTTGGCGCCTAGCTGCTTTTTACACGCATGATTTTCGTCCTGCCCAATACTCGCCAGTATTCTACTTCGACTCCGGAAGCTAGCTTGTTTTTAATTTCTTCATCCGTTGGGTTTGGCACATCGAAAGTCTCAAACGTCTCGAGATCCATGAGCTGAATGTTGGTGGGACTCGTAGAGACGACCTGTCCGGATCTCTTCTCGATGAGCGGTACTTCCACGTTGGTTGACACAGGAAGAACCAGGCTCCTTTTTACACTGTCAAAGACTCCAATGCCAACTACCCGCGCCTTCGCAGCCCCATGCTTACCCGGTTTGCTTTTGTCGTACTCCACAATTCTGCAGGGTTCTCCATCAATCAAAATATACGAGCCGTCCTTGAGACTGCCCAGATCCACTGGCCTACTCATTTATGCGACCGGGAGCTCGAACCTTTCTCAGTGCGTATTTAACCTTAATTATCAAAAGTTAATCGAAAAATTTAGCGCGTTGTTGAAAAAATCGTCCGAGACTTTTGGATCTCAGATCTATCGCGAAACGGTGTTTAGCTTCTCTAGCTAATCGAAGATGATGAAAGCTCTGAAAGTTTCCAGGATTGCCATCATTTCCAAGGAAGGACATGGGGAGGCAAAAGAAATCGCCCGAGACATCGCGGAGCTTCTTATGTCAGACGGAATCGGCATCACCAGTTTTCCGGACCTGCACATGAAGGGAGTGGACCACGTCAGAGCTGTGGGTGATGTGGGAAAAGCCAAGTTCGATCTGGTGATCACGGTGTCGGGCGATGGGACGATTCTGAGATTATTGCGTCTTCTCGACAGCACCATTCCCTGTCTCTGCGTGAACGTAGGTGGAAGAGGGATCCTCGCTGAAATAAAACCTGACCAGATCAAGTTCGCGTTGAGAAAAATCGAAGAGGGCGACTATCACATCGAGAGGAGATTAAGAATATCGCCAGCACTGGAGAGCAAACAACTCCCGCCTGCCCTAAACGAAGTGCTGATCACCCGGCGTTCACTCTCCAAGACTCCACTTTACACGATTGATTTGGATAACGGCTCGGTGTTTTCACAAAGAATGGACGGACTGATGATAAGCTCACCAACTGGATCTACTGGACACTCATACTCCTACGGGTCACCATTTCTCGAAGGATCCCTTCAGGTGTTCGCGCTGACCCCGATCGCGCCGCTCAACCCATTTCCCGTGATCGTTATGGCTCCATCGAGAATCCGGGTTATGGGAAACTACTCTCTATCTGTAGTCATAGATGGTCAAGACAATTTCAACATCGATGCTGATACTTACGTCTCTTTCAAAAAACACGATAAGGAAGCTCAGTTCGTCCGATTCGATCGTGCGGGTCCATTTCGACAGCTGAGGAACCTTGGCTTTCGATGAGATGAGAGCCTGGATCCGGTTCTGCGACCCTCAACAAGATGCAATTAGCGAAAACTTTGATAACCTGTCTCGAACTATTTCGAGTACGTGTACAGCTTTTACGTCATCGGGGGAGTGCTGCGGATGCGCTCCATCGGCGATAATGTTCGACGCCATTACGCATTTTGATACTCGATTTTCTCCGACTTGATTACCATCTGAATTCTGGGTTTTGAATTCTCAGTAAATGCCCCAACAGTATTTGGTTCTGGATACTACGGCATTCTATGCTGGAGTCCCCTATACGAACACGAGCGAGAATCTCGTGACTACACCAGATGTGATCAGCGAAGTGTCTAATGAGAGAACGAGATCCCTTATCGCGTTATCAAAAATCAACGTGCTTCAGGCTACGCCGGAGGATTTCAAGCGCGTGAAGGATGCCGCCAAAGGGACGGGAGACAATGGTCTCTCAAAGGCTGATCTCAGTGTTCTCGCACTATGTTTGTCCATCGCCACTGACGGAAATGAGGCGATCCTGCTCTCCGATGACTTTTCGGTTGAAAATGTTGCCTCCCGTTTAGGTATCAAGGCAAGGCCCCTAATGACCGGTGGAATTACCACCGCTGCTGAATGGGTCTTTTTCTGCCCCGCTTGTGGAAAGAAATACAACAAACAGCGGCCGGACTGTCTCGTGTGCGGTACCAAACTGGAGAAACGCCTGAAGAAGAAATAGCCGAAATACCCACCTTGGGCAAATCTTCTAGAATGAAGGGAACCGAATTGTCGGACTTTTGAGGCTGTTCCTCTTACCGATGTTGAGGAGCAAAGCCGTTAACCTTTCCACTTCTCCAGAGAGATTGAGACCCCCCAAATAGAGCGGTCGTAGGCCCCGAATATCGTTGACTAATTTCGACACGCTTTCATAGACCTCACGGGAATCAGACGTAACCGGCACGTCCGCATCGATCTCTCTTTCACGATAAAGGATGTTTGCGGGAACGGTTTGAAAGGCAGCGGCTACCTTCACAGAGACGGGCAAGTGTGCCCTGGTTTGCTCAGCAAAAGATATTCCCTGCGAACTGATTTCTGAAACAAATTCATCTCCCCGCTTCGCGACTGCGGCGACAGCGGAGATGAGGATCTGGTTTCCTCGAAAGTCTTTAGCTAAACTGTGGATTGTTTCCAAGGCGTTGGTATGAGGGACCGTCAAAACTACTATGTCGCAAGATTGAACGACCGTGAGATTTTCAACTGGCTCGAGGTTCTTTTCCGATTCCGGATTTTTTTTCTCCGACTTTATCTCCACCACTGCTGCTCGGGCTTTGTCCAAATTTCTCGATCCTAGCAAAACATGATTCTTCTTGGAAAGTTGATAGCCCAAGGCGTAACCAAGATCCCCCGTACCTCCGATAAAACCAATTGTAGACACAGACTCCAAGCAAGAGAACTCTCTCTTAATCTAGTTTCTACTTTTGGAATTTTGGCTTTGAGATTCCGCATTTATGGGGAAGCTATAATTCTACCGGTAGCATTATTTTTCTGAGACTCCTTTTTTGGAAGTGAGATTCGAGAATTGTCACTCTCTTTGGGTCTAAAGGCTGGCCTCGCCGCGGGAGTCGTGTATGGAGCGATGGTCGGTCTCCTCCATCTCGGTACTTTAGAGGCGTGTAGCTCTGCCCAGATCAGTTTCATTGCAGGACAGTTACTCAAGCTGAACGCCCCCACAAATGAAACGGCGACAGCAATGTTCGGCACTGACGTCCTGTATTTTCCCATGATCTATGGGATTTGGGGTCTCATCTATGGCGTTCTGTTCGGAGTCGTATTTGCGAAATTGTACAACCGTCTTCCAGGGGATACCTCCAAACGCAAGGGAATGGTATTGGGAGTTCCTGTTTTCTTGATCGGATTATTTGCTGGACCAGCATCGTACTACGTTATCAACTGCTCGCCCGCTTTTATTCCCTATATCTCCCAGGCTCTCGCTCTACCTGCCTCCTTTGGCTTCTGTTACATTCTGGGAATGTTTTACGACAGTTTCGGCCGCCTGGAGATCGAGCAGAGGGAAGAAAGAGAGAAAGAAAAGCTGGGATTGTCGGGGCGATCCAATCTCCGGATTTTGATCAAGAGCTCTTGGATCGCTCTAACTCGTACGACAATCTGGCAGTCACAACGTGAGCTGCAAGTGGCCGATCTGAAATTGCGATCAGATCATTTGCTAGGGTCTTCACCTCTTCCTTAAAGTGTCCTCTGGCGAATCCTCCTACGATCCATGCGAGGGACTTTCGTTTTCCCTCGCCTGCTTTCGCTGAAACGAAATTGGGAAGGTCAATCAAGATTCCCTCTGAAGTCAGACAACAAATCTCATCGTGATCCACCACTTGTAAGAGACTTTTGACTTCCTGGTCATGAATCACTTCAAAGAATTTCTTTTCTAGAGGTCCGGACTCATTCCTCAGAATTTTCGACATCACTCCGAGGAATCTGGGCTCTGTCCTCGGCAAGCGCACGCCGTCCGCGATCAAGATCGTGACATTGTTCACGGTGTGAAGAATCGGACGAATTTGCTTATCCTGATAGGCTGGAGTGCTCATTATATCCAACAGTGCAAAATGGACAATGTCGGGCCTTCCCCGTTTTTCTCTTCCTGGGAGCTTCTCTATTATTTCGTGATGAAAGTTATCGTCCAGTATCTGATCTTCCGGGGGGATTCCAAACCTGGTTTCGTAGAGTTTGCACGATTCGTGCATCCAGAATTTCTTCGGAACGAGTTCCAGCGAAGCTTCCTCGAGGATAATGGTGTGGGGAGGCAATCTAGGAGGCATCCCTCCTAGTGTTCCGAATATATTTCCGAAGGTTTCTCATGGGATCGGAAGCCTTTCCACAAACTCAGAATATTCAATTTTCCACAAAAGCTTCAAAAGCAATTGCTTCCTCCCGGATGAAAAATAATCCTGGAGCCCTCCGGCCCGATTGCGCCCTAAAAGTGGTAGAGACGTTTCGGATTAATTGGTAATGCTCAAGTTGAGAAAGAAATAGAAACCACTCCGGAAATATTCTTTCGACTCTTGACCAATGCCGGATCCCATACGAAGGTGTTCGTCGAGGGACACGGATGCTCAGCCAGCTTTGCCGACACGGAGATCATCGGGGGAATAGTTCAGAGCAGAGGCTACCAGCTGGTCAGTGACGAAAAAGACGCCGACGTTTCGGTCCTCGTCACTTGTAGTGTTAAGACTGTCACAGAACAGCGCATGCTGAGCCGGATTCGAGAACTTTCCGAGAACGGGGAGAGAAAGCTAGTCGTCGCTGGTTGTCTGCCAACAGCGGACTCGGCAAAGGTTCTGAATATCAGGAAGGATTTCAGTCTAGTTGGGCCTAATAATCTGACGAGTATAGTACCGGCCATAGAGGCAACTCTTTCGGGCCGACAGATGATCTCGCTGGAACCCTCAAAATTCGTAAAGCTCGGGCTTCCAAGATCTCGTTTGAACTCGGTAGTCGGCATTGTTGAGATCTCGTCTGGATGCTTGAGCAGTTGCACATTTTGCCAAGTAAAACTTGTGAAAGGGACGGTGTTCAGTTATCCTGAAGATCAGCTGATTAAGGAAGTAGCCTCTCTGATCGCTCAAGGGGCTAAAGAGATCTGGCTTACTTCGACCGATAACGCAGCGTACGGCAGGGATACGAAGACATCCCTCCCCACCTTGGTACGGAAGATTTCTTTACTTCCGAGTGATTTCAAAATAAGACTCGGCATGATGAACCCGCTCCTCACCAAACGCGATTTGGACGAGACTGTGGAGTGCCTAAACCTTGACAAGGTCTTCAAGTTTCTACATCTGCCGGTACAATCTGGGAGCGATCGAATTTTGAGACTGATGCAAAGAGGTTACACTGTGGCAGATTTTGAAGAAATGGTTGAACTGGTTAGGGAAGCGATTCCAGGGGTTACCTTGAGCACTGATATGATTGTAGGGTTCCCTACTGAAACTGAGAACGAGTTCAAAGACTCCATGGATCTCCTCGAGAGGGTGAGGCCTGACGTCCTGAATTTGTCTCGATTTGGGGCGAGAAATGGGACAAAGGCCGCTCAGATGAACGAGCAGATATCACCCGAGACCGCAAAAAGACGATCTTCTGTGATGGCACTGCTCTCCAAAAGGATTCAGAATGAGAAAAACAGGTTATGGATCGGTTGGAAAGGCAAGGTATTAATTGACGAGCGAGCAAGGGGCGCGGTAGTCGGCCGAAATTACGCTTACAAGCCATGCTTAATCCAGTCTCTCGACGGCAAAGTCTATCCGCTTGGTACAGAGGTCGAGGTGGAAATCGTGGCAGCAACCTCGGCGACGTTAAGGGCAGTCCCTTTAGCTAGGGCGTAACTATGCGAACTATTGTTGACCTGCGTTACAAACTTTCTTTATCAGCTAAAATAATATCCGATAGTTTTCGTAGGCGTGGCCGGGCACCCCAAATTTGTCAGAGATGGATCTGAAACTCACCGATTTTCCCTATTCTGCGCCGGGATATGGACGGAAAGTAGCCGTTGTCTGCATAGGAAGCGCTGGATGCAAGATTGGAAACCAACTCTCAAAAGAGAGCAAGCTACTGGAGCATTTCGTTTACATCTCGTGTGATGATCACGACATTGCCAGCCTCACCAAGGGAGAGCGGCTGGTAATAGATCTGGGTACGCACGGAAAATCCACACCCTTCCATCTGAGAGGACTTGTCCGTGAGAAACTTCCGCAGATTCGACAGTACATCAATGATAGCGACATTGTCTTTGTGATCACGGGTCTGGGCGGAGCCGTCGGGTCAGCCATTGCTCCTCTCGTTCTCCAGGAAGCTAACATGAGGGGTGCAGTTTCCGTGGGTATAGTGGTCATGCCGTATAATTTCGAGAAATCCAAGCACTTTTTTGCCGGATCTGCTCTGAAGCAGATCAGAAAATATGCATCCGGCGTAATTGTAATCGACAATGACGAGCTTCTTGAAGAAAACATGCCCCTAATCGACGCCTATGCACTCGTGAATCAGAGGATAGCACTCGCCCTCAACAAGCTTCTGGGGGCAACAGAGCAACACGAATTCAGTATCGGCCTCAACAACGTCGTCAATTTCGTCAAAACAAACTCATACAGCGTCCTCTGCCTGGGCAATTCCCAAGAGATGTCGGAATATCGGATGGCCGTGATAAATGCCGCGAGTCATTTTGGGAATACGGTGGACAAGTCCCAAGCATCAAAATCTCTGGTGCACCTCTGTGCGGACAAATCGATTTCGATGAACGATCTGGTTACTTCGATAGGAGGACTATCCGGCATCCTGGGGTCAGGAACCATGCAAATCGAGTATGGTCTCTCAGCTAATTCGTCGCAGATTCCTACTGCGATTATTATGGCTACGGGATTCTCTTCGACTAAATTCGACTCTTACGATCCAATAGATGGGGCACTGGGAAACAATTCAGAGAACCTCGACTCGGAAATGGACGGATCGATAGATTTCAGTCCCTTGCTGTCCAACATCGAGCTGGAGTAAATCAATCTCATTCATCTGTTCGGCAAAGATTTTACTAGCCTTTCCTCGACGAGCGAGGGCTAGAAGTTCAGTCTAGGGTGATGCATTGCCCAAGCGAATCTCGGATCCAAAGACAAGAGCAAAGTTTCGAGACTGGATAAGGGAGAACGCAGTGTCCCCCGAGAGTTTGGATCACGTGGATATCGAAGCAGAGTTCGGGACAGATCTCACTTTTGATGAGGCAGTTGCTCTAGCGATTCAAAAGTTCCCTGGCATCTGGAAAGCTGACCCCGACAGTCTTCGGGATTCCAAACCAAAACCTATAATCTTCGTCAAAGAACTGATAGAGAAGATTTCTGACGGGAAAGTACAGGTCACCTACCGCAAATCACCGAAAGTTGGAACCTACTACGTGATTGACAACCGGTTCAAACCTAAATCAGAAAATTCACTGCTCATCGAATTTTACCGGACGGATCGAGTAAACGCTTACGAGCTGACCGACGAGGAAGCAAGACTTGCGGGAATTGATTCGGCGAGCCAGATCCGCAGTCTGTTTGAAAAGTGGTACGGCTCCCCGATTCCGGGATTATTTCGGAATTGGTTCAGGGTACTGGACAGCTAAGAAGCTTCGTCTGACTTTTTAGGGGCTGATTTCTTTTTGGATGTAACTTTTCCAGCTGCTTTCTTGGGTACCGGAGCTTGTTCTTTCGGCTTATCTGGAGCCGAGGCTGCAGGCGCTGCTGAGTTAGCAACTGGAGTCGAAGGGGCGGTAACCGGAGATGCACCGGGTGAGATCGTCTTCTCCACAGGGGAAGTCTTTCCTGTTGCCGGACTTTCCTCTTTTTCTTCGGGAACCGGCGGAATTGCCTCTTTAGGCTCCTGTTTGCTTTCTTTCGGAAGCGAAATGGTAACTACTCCGTCCTCGTCCTTTTCCATCTTTACTGTGATTCTTCGCGGAGGTTTGGTAATGCCTCTTTTCCAAAGAGCTTCATTGAGTTCCGTGTCGATCTTGATTTCCGAAGACTTCATGTGATGCTCTGCAAACTCTCGCAGAATATGCACCGCTCTTCTGGTTCGACGATGTCTCGCGGCGATCCACGCCCGGGACAAGGGCACGGTGTAAACTCTTTCTAACTCGATTTCTTGTTCAGACACTTCTCACTCACTTTACCTTTAGTTTCTGTCGTCTCCACTGCCGCTGCTGGGGGTGCGTGCGCACTTTCTGCTTGGTCTTTGCTATAACCCAAGTGGGGACGGGATAAGATTGCCTCCTTACCCTCATCAATCTCTTCTTGACTCCTGAAGTTTTCTTGCTCACGTTCTCACCCTATTTGTAATTGATCCTGAACTCTTTCTTGGGGCGTTGCAATTGACCTAACATTTGCTTAAGCTCCTCATCATTGATTTGGTGTCGCAATCGGCCGGAGCTCGCGAGTTGAAAAATCTGGTTCTCTACCGAAACCGCGAGATCCGGTTTTACCATTCGTAGGTTATTCAACCTGTCCCTCGCCTCGGAGGTAAAAATGACTCGGAGCATCTGTTCTCTCGCTGCTCTGGTTTGACGCTCCTGATCAGCCTGCTGATTTGGAGAAGCTTTATCGGGAGAATCCTTTTCCGCCTCGCTCATACACCGTTCATCTATTCCGGAGTTTACGACGACTAGAATAAAACTCTCAGTTAGAGATATCTAGCAAGCTCGGGTTTGCTTTTCGCTAGATCTTTCATGATCTCAGTACTTTGGCGGTCGAGAAGGCTTACTCCCTTCCCCGTCAGAATCCTACCGCGCCTCCCCTGTTTTGCTACAAGCCCAGCTGCTTCTAATTGTTGAATGGCCTTTCGAACCGCAGAACCTCCAGCATCTCGGTGATGCCCCACGTAGTACCCCACCTCTTTCCTGCCACCATAATCCGACTCGAGCTGGGATAATCCAAGGGGACCGTGGATGTAGATCTTTCGCAAAAGCGATCCACATCTTGTATACCACCAGTCTTTCTCTACCGGCTGTCTCGTCGCATGAGAACCGGTTTTAACAAAAGCCGTCCATTGAGGCTGGGAAACCTGAGAAACGTGTTTCAAGTGATCTGCCAAACGGGAAATCAGTAAATCTTGAGGAACTTCATGTGCCGTAGTCAACGCAATTCAATCCTCCGCAAACCAGAAACTGTGTAGAAAAGCCTCTTTTCCGAAGTCCTATATAAATGACGATGATTCAACCTGCGGGCTAGAAAAATCTGAAAGATTTGATTCTAAAATGGTTGGCGATAGACATTCCCGCATCGCAGACAAGTGATCAATAATACTTTGCGATTTTTGCTGCTGAGCCTAAACCTTGATCCTGTTGGCGGTACGACAAATTCCTTGCACGCCCTGCAGAAGAAGACGCGGTAGCGACCTAGCCGAACATTGAATTTTGTTGATAGATTCCAGGCGTAGCGGGCGAGATTCACTGACAGCTTTGAATCTTTGCCATGTCCACTAATAGCTTGGCCCAAAGCTATATCGATCTGTTGACTCGCGATGCGTTTCCTTTTCTGTCTCAGTGATTCGTGGAATCTTCTGGATCTTGCGGAAGGCAAGTGTGAATCAGCTCGGAGAGGGGTTTAGGAGTTTGTTCCAATTGAGCACCATAGTGGCCGGGTGGGAGGCTCTGTACTCGTCTAGCCTGCCTATCGACGTGTTTTTCGGAGAGTCCAAAACCGACTCTTTGTCCGTGCCGGCTCTGGCGGCAATGTCATTCAAAATCGCAGCGTATGCTTCCAAGTTCTCCACGGGTTCGGTTTCGGTGGGTTCAACCATGAGCGCCTCTGGAACGATCAGGGGAAAGTAAGTAGTTGGCGAATGCATCCCACCGTCCAGGATCGCCTTGGCAACATCGCCAGCGGAAACTCCTGTCTTTTTTTTCAACGGGGACGCACTTACCACGAATTCATGTTTTCGTAGAGCTTTCGGCGAGTAACTTTTCTCATACGCGTCCTTGTCCAGCAAAGAGAGCAGATAGTTGGAAGCGAGAACCGCCTGCTCAGAGACTGTTTTCAACCCATTCCTACCTAGGCTCAAAATATAGCAGTACGCCCTAAGTAACACCGCAGAGTTCCCGTAAAACGACTTCACCCGGCCGATGGATTTTGGGACTGAGTAATCCAGCCTGTATGATTCTTCGGATTTGGAAATTACCGGAACAGGCAGATAATCTTGAAGGTGGGCTTTCACACCGACAGGTCCGGCGCCGGGCCCTCCGCCTCCATGCGGAGTCGCGAAAGTCTTGTGTACATTGATGTGTACTACATCAAAGCCCATGTCCCCTGGCCTCGCCCGCGCCAGAAGGGCGTTCATGTTGGCCCCGTCGTAATACATGAGACCCTCTTCCTCGTGTATCATCTTCGTCACTTTGAGAATGTCCTTCTCAAAAAGACCGAGGGTATTGGGAACCGTCAGCATCATGCCCGCCGTATTTTTAGTGAGTACTTGCTTTACCGCTTCTTCCGAGACGAGTCCTTCTTCGGAAGAGGGGATCTTGACTACTTTGAAGCCAGCCATCGCCGCACTTGATGGATTCGTGCCGTGGGCCGAATCCGGAACCAACATTTCGTCCTTACCCTGAAGACCCTGATCTCGAAGATAGTTGCGAATTATCAGGGCGCCGACGTACTCGCCTTGGGCTCCAGCGGCTGGAGAAAGCGAGAACCGATCCATTCCGGAGATTTCTGCCAGCATTCCTCCCAGCTCAAAGAGAATTTCGAGGGTGCCTTGGATCGTGGTTTCCTCCTGGTAAGGATGCAGCCCTGCCATCTTGGGATTTCGTGCAATCCGTTGAGAGACCTTGGGATTGTATTTCATGGTACAGCTTCCCAAAGGGTACATTCCCACATCAATTGCGAAATTCATCTGGGACAAGCGGACGAAGTGGCGAGTTATGGCGGGTTCTGAAATCTCCGGGAGATGCAAGGCTTCGCTCCTGATCATCATGGGCGGAATAGCTTCAGCGATCTTCTTGACTTCCTCTTGGAATTCTCTGTTTGGGGGAGGCAGCGAATAACCCCGGCGTCCCTTCCTCGAAAGTTCATTCAGCAGTGGCTCGTCCCAGATGGCTTGCCGGTAGACCAACTTTCAAATCCTCTTTTCGATCGCTTTGACACTAGCGACGAGCTTTTCTACATCTTCGACACGATGCAACTCACTGAAAGAAAATAGGGAAACGTGATTGAGTTGATCGTAGAACTTGCTCAAAGGAAGGCCCCCTAAGATGCCGTAACTCAAAAGTTCCTTGGAGAGTCCAGCGCTGTCCGTTTTCGTGCCTAAACTCAGGTCGCCGAAAAAGCTCCCTCCAAAGTGGGGCGCTTCAAACCCTTCCTCAGCGAAACGTTTCTTCGCATAATGCGCTGCTCCAAAGATCTTCTCTCCCACCTCTTTCATCCCAGCTGGTCCCATCAATGAGAGGTAAATACTGACAGCTAGGGCGAAAAGCGCCTCGTTGGTACATATGTTCGATGTAGCATGCTCCCGTCTGATGTGCTGCTCGCGGGTCTGGAGAACCATCGTGTAACCCCGCCGCGAACCCTTTTTTGCGACAGTCGATCCGATCAACCTCCCGGGCATCTGTCGCAAAAGGGGGGCATCATCGCGGATGGCGAAAATTCCCATAAACGGGCCCCCAAAATTGGGGTACAAACCAAGCGGTTGACCGTCACCCACGACTATGTCGGCGCTATAGGAACCGGGAGGCGCGAGGACTCCGAGGGTGATCGGATTGACTCCCACGATCAAAAGTGCCCCCTTCTCTCGACACATCTTAGAGATCCGGTGAAGAGATTCTTCGACTACCCCCAGGAAATTGGGAACCTCAACGTACAGCGCACCGACTGTCTCATCCAATTTGTTACCTAAATACTCGAGATCAAGACATCCAGAACTAGCATAGTTCACGCGCAGAACTTCTATTCCGGCGGGAAAACAGTAAGTGTCGAGAACCGCGAGTCTTTCCGGAGAAGCGTTGGCCCCTGCTAGGATCTTTTTTCTTCCTGTTACCCGCTGAGCCATTCTGCCCGCCTCCCCCAACGCGCTACCCCAGTCATACATCGAGCTGTTCGCGACTCCCATCCCGGTGAGTTCACAGATCTGACTCTGATACTCGAACAATCCCTGAAGCATTCCCTGACTGATTTCTGGCTGGTATGGAGTATATGCGGTGTAAAACTCCCCGCGGGACAGAATCTCATCCACTATAGAGGGAACGTGATGCGTCCATGCTCCTCCTCCGAGGAAACTCAGAAACTCGGGAGACGATTTGTTCTTCGCCAGTTTCTCATCAACGATCCGCTCCAGCTCGATCTCACTCTTGGACTCTGGAATCCTCAGTGCACGGCCCAGTCGTACCTCTGAGGGGATTTCGGAGAAGAGCTCATCCACATTTTTCAAGCCGAGTGCAGCAAGCATTTTTTGCGTAATTTCTTCCTCTGAGTTCGGAAGAAATTTGTGGACGGCCATTTTTTGATAGGGCTCTTGCGAGGAAAAAATAACGAATTTCTAGATTTAATAGCCTTAACTCGTTGAAATTTCAAAACGAGAATTTCAAAAAAATTCTCTGAAATACAATCATGAAGCTAAACATGGTTCGAAGTTTTTCCCGAAAGTCTTTAATGCCATTTTTGGAAATCGAATTTTTCACCGGAGTTTGTCGTTTTGCGCTTTAAGACGCCGTTTTTGATGGCGTTCCTTGTCGCGTTTATCACTTTTAGCTTCTTGCCAGTTGCATTTTCAAACGCCACGACATCGCCCGGGACCGTTCACGGCAACTGGATCAATAGTACAGTCACCTTCAATACGTATGGACAGTTTTCAGTAAATGAGACGCTTTATCAGACGACAAACAGCACGAACAGCCTAACCTCCATCACGTTGGGATTTCCCCGGGCGTTTCAAGGGCACATTGCTGATCTTGAGGTCAGGGGTCAGACCGGAAATTCTAGTGTATCCGTTTCGGAGTCGACAGGCGTAGGTCCGAATCAAACAGTGACAATGTCTCTTTCCATTTCTCCTGCCCTTCCTGCGGGTCAAAACTCGAGCGTAGAAC
>JASHXQ010000188.1 GCA_030043455.1 Nitrososphaerales archaeon
CAGCTCGGGATTGGCGTTGGAGCCTATCTTGAAATCAGTGCCTGGGGGCCCGGCTCTCCCCAGACCGCTTCTGTAAATGTCACCCAGACCGGGAAAGTCAAAGTCGTCTCTGGCACGTGTCCTCACGGACAGGGCCACGAAACTCCACTGGCGCAGATTGCCGCTGACGAGCTGGGAATCGACATTGATCGCATTACCGTGACATATGGGGATACCGACGAGCTTGCCTGGGGCTCTACGACTGGCGGAAGCCGATCGGCCGCGCTCGGAGGCTCCGCTGTAATGATGTCGTCCCGCAAAATCAGAACCAAGATGGCCCTGATCGCGGCCAAAGAGTTAGGCGTCGATCCAGAATCGCTGGTCTTTCAGGACGGTAAGATTTTCCAGAAACAAAATCCCTCAAAGTCGTTATCGTTCGAGGATGTGGCTGGGATGGGATACGACGCTTCCAAGTTACCCGAGGGGGTAGAAGCCACCCTATTCGAATACAGCGCCTTCACTCCGAAGAACTGGACCTGGCCGTACGGGACTCATGTGGCAGTCGTGGAGGTAGAACGGGATACGGGGATGGTGAAGGTGTTGGACTACGTAGCGGTCGATGATATCGGAGTCGTTGTCAATCCGATGATCGCTGAGGGGCAGATCCACGGCGGAGTAGCACAAGGTGCCGGTCAGGCACTTCTCGAAGGGATTGTCTACGATGAATCCGGATCTCTCGTTACCGGGAACTTTTTGGACTATCAGATTCCTCAGGCGGGCGATATGTTCCCGATCCGCTGGATCACCACTTTCACACCTACCAAATCCAATCCTCTCGGTGTCAAAGGGGTCGGCGAGAATGGCACTGTCGCAGCAACGCCGGCAATTGTAAACGCGGTCGAGGATGCTTTGGCACAGGTGAAGATCAAGACCATGCCTCTGGCGCCGGATTACCTCCAGAGCCTGATGACGGCGAATTAGCCATCGCCTTTTCTGACAGGTGGCCGTTGATTTTAGGGCATAGGTTGTAGGACGGAATGTACGATCGACTCTTCGCGCCCTTGGATATCGGACCTGTGGAAATCAAAAACCGGATCCAGATTACTCCTCATGAGCAGCAGTATCTCGTAGACGGACTGCCCTCTCAGACCATGATCGAGTACTACTTGGAGAGAGCAAGAGGCGGAACCGGACTTCTTGAGGTGTCGCAGCTTTTTATCAAAGCATCCGAAGGGGCATTTTTTCCGAACTGGACGACGGATTCCGCCCGGCGTTTTCCCCTCGTGACCAATCCCGAAATCGTACCTGGGCTATCAAAGCTCTCCAGTGGCGTCCACGAATATGGGGCAAAGATCTTCATGGAGCTGTCTGCCTGGACTCATCTCTACGGTCCGGTATCTTCCGTGCCTTTTGAATCGGGACTCAATTTACCCGAGGTCACGCAGGAGACAATTTCCCAAATTCAGGAAGATTTCGCAAAGGGTTCCAAGCTGATTGAACAAGGGGGGTTTGACGGCGTTGATCTTCACGGGACTCACGGTGCTATGATCGAGCACTTTTACTCGCCACTGACTAATCGACGAACTGACAAGTACGGTGGATCTCTGGAGAACCGACTGCGTTTCCTCACTGAACTAATTGACATCTTGAGGAGCTCCATGAAGGATTCTATGGCAGTCGGGATGCGACTGTGCGCCGACGAAAAGTACGAAGGGGGCGTTACCCCTGAGTACGCCGTGCGGATGGCCAAGATCCTGGATGGCAAGCTCGATTTTATCAACGTCGACAGTGGGGCTTCCTCACAGTTTGAGGCGGTCAACCAGCACGCCTTGCAATCCCAGCCCCTCTACGTGGAGACTGGATACGGTACGTACATGTCGGAACCGATCAAGAAGGTGGTTTCGAAAACGCGAATCGGACTCGCTGGACGGATCACCGATCCCTTGCTGGGCGATTCGATCTTGGAGAAAAATCAAGCCGATTTCGTGGGAATGACTCGCGCCCTAATCGCCGATCCGCATCTTCCCAACAAGGCGAAAGAGGGACGCTTGGAGGACATCCGTCCCTGCATTGGCACGCTGCAAGATTGCTGGGGAAGATCGGTATCGAGAGAGTGGCCGATGCATTGCACCGTGAATCCAGCTGTTGGTAGAGAGCAGACCAGAGGTCTCGGGAAGATAGGCAGGGCATCGAAATGCAAGAAAGTTCTGATCGTAGGTGCGGGTCCAGCAGGCCTAGAAGCTGCAAGAGTAGCGGCTGAAAGAGGCCATCAAATCGTAATCTATGAACGGTCGGGAGAAATTGGAGGGCAGACGGGCTGGGCAAAACTACTGCCCGGACGTGCCGATATTGGTTCGATTGTAGCCTGGTATTCCAATCAGCTTAGGAAGGCGGGAGTGAGGGTGGAGCTGCGCAAAGAAGTACCTGCAGATGCGGAGGTTGTACAATTTGTGATAGACGAAGAACATCCTGACGCTGTAATCGTCGCGACGGGCTCGGTTGCGATCAAAGATGGCATTCAAATGATCACTTTCGCGCCGGTGCCTGGGTGGGATCTGCCTCATGTCAGGACGATTGACGAGCTGTTCAGCTCTAACGTGGTTCCGAGGGGCAAGGTCGCTGTCGTAGATTCTACTACATACATCGAAGGCCCTGGGGTTGCTGAATACCTTGTTAGAAAGGGAGTTGAAAAAGTGGTGCTGATCACACCGCACCCGCATGTTTCTCCCGAACTGTCTCTGTACAATCAATTGGTGCACGTAATCAGACGACTCGCCAGCGCGGGCGTAGATGTGATTCCGTTATCTTGGGTGAAGAAGATCGACGATAATAATCTCGTAGCCTATAACATTGCGACAGGTGAGGAAACGAAGTTGGAAGCTGATTCTGTGGTTCTGAATACCGGCCGGCTTCAGTCCAACGAACTCGCCAGAATTTTCAGAAAATCCATTTCAGAAGTCTACGAGATCGGGGACTGCAATGTCGCAGGTGGACGAATTGGTGGTGCGATTGAATCGGGTTATGCGGTTGCCAGCGTTTTATAAGGTAGATTATCTAAAATCGACTTCAAAGCCCTGATCTTTCGCAGATAACCACTTTTCAAGATCACTCCGATCGGGAAGGTTTTCGAAATCTCCTCGGCGCATTACGGTGAGTGCCGAGCAGCAGGAACCGATATCCAGACTCCTCTGCAGGGTGTCCCCTGCCAGATAGCCTCCGAGAAAGCCCGCGACCACCGCATCACCGGCCCCAATCGAATCCACTATTGGCACCTTTACAGGGAGACTTGTTGCTTTCTCACTATTGGAAAGACCCGCGAGACCTCGAGAAGCCCCAAGCTTGTACACAATCGTGGAAGGTCCTAGAGCCTCTAGTTCGTCGAGGGCGTCTAGTGGTTCCTCGCTCAATTTCTTGCCCATCAAAATTCTCGCGTCATCTGGATCTGTGAAGAGAATATCGGCATCTCTCGCGGCTTCGATCAATACCGGCTGAGCTTCGGCTTCCGTCCAAAGTTTCCTCCGGTAATTTGTGTCGAAGGAAATCTTCACATTATGACCCCGAGCTATGCGGATAGCCTCCATCGTTGCTTCTCTGCAAGAACTGGAGAGCCCCGGAGTAATGCCGCTGATGTGAAGGATCCTGCTGTTGGAGATGAGTTTGGAGTCGAGATCTTCTGCCGAAAAATATCTCATGGCGGAGTCTGAGCGATAGTACACAACATCACTCCTTCCGGGTATGGGATAACCACGCTGGACAAAGAACACTGCACAGTTTTTCCCTTCCATCCGCTTGACCCCGGAAACGTCCACTCCCTCGCCCTTCAGGGTAGCGAGGATGAACTTGCTAAACTCATCATGACCTAATTTTGTCAGATAAGCCGTACTAAAGCCCAGTCGCGAGATTCCGATGATCACATTGGCCTCCGAGCCGGCAGCATGCTTTTCGTAAAGAGGGGCATGCTTCAGCGGGCCCTCTTCCAGAGGGTTAAACTGAACAAGCGGCTCGCCGAGAGCGGTTACGTCGACCATTAGATCAAGATTTCAAGACGATGCAGTCAATCTCTACTAAATACTTGCCCACGAGCGCCGACTGTATGGTAGTCCGTGCAGGCTGGTTCTGGGTAAAGTACGTCTTGTAAACCTCATTCATCGCTCCAAAGTCTTGGATATCCCGCAAGTAAACTCCGCACCGTACCACATTATCTAGGGTCGTTCCCGCAGCTTCCACGATCGCCTTCATGTTCTCCAAAGTCTGCTTGGTCTGAGCGCTGACCCCCTCTGGCAGAGTTCCGGTCTTTGGATCCGTTCCAGTCTGGCCGGCGACGAACAAAAACTTCTCTGCTAGTATTCCCTGTGAATAGGGACCTCCGGGCTTTGGTGCGCTATCCGATCTGATTACTTGTTTGGGCATATTGGTTCAACCGATTGGAGCTTCCCGCTTGTCCGGTTTATTTAAGCTGAACCTGAATTGCGAGCCCCTACTTTCTCCGAAACTGTTTAACTCAAATCAACAGAAGCCAAGTTCGTACTTGACCACTATCGGATCAATCGATTGGACTTACAAAGGAATGAAGACCCTGATTCTGGAATCGAACGTGGCGAGAATTTCCATTCTTCTGGACAAGGGTTCGGATATCTTCGAAGTAATCTACAAACCCCTCGACATCGATGTGATCTGGCATTCTCCCAACGGGTACAAAGCTCCTTCGGTACATGTCGAGAGGATCTCTAGACAGGAGGACGAGTTTGCCGACAACTATGGAGGTGGGTGGAATGACGTGTTTCCTAACTATGGATTTGCGTCCTCAAACCTAGGGACAAGGTTCGGTGCGCACGGAGAAAGTGCCCTTCTACCTTGGACTTGTAAGAGCTTGAAGTCAATGGCCGATCGAGTGGTAGCCCAACTTGAATTTAGCTGCGTGCGCTACCCCATGCGCGCAGAGAAGACCCTCACTCTCCAAGGATCAAAGTTCACTGTCTCTGAGGATTTAATCAACATAGGAGAACAGGAGATTCAGTTTGCGTGGGCACAGCACATAGCCTACGGAGAGCCCTTTGTGTCGAAAAATCTGCAAGTAGACATTCCGGGGATTAGGGCGTTGTCACATGACTATGACATGAGCCATGAGAGAATCAAGCCGAATCTGGAGTTTGACTGGCCGCTGGCGCCGGGAATTGCCGGAGGGAAAGTAGACCTCTCGAACATTCCGGATCGTGAACTGCGCGTTCAGGAAGATTTTCCCATAACCCAATTGCGCTCACCGGAATACAGGCTGTACAATCCTTCACTAGATCTGGGAGTCGCCCTCCACTGGAATTCCGCTTTTCCTTATCTCTGGTACTGGCTCAACTGGGGAATCTTGGATTACCCGTACTTTGGTCGAGGACATACACTAGCACTAGAACCTTCGAGTACTACGAAGACTACAGGATTAGCAGAACAAATTGCAAACCGGACTGCCCTCAACTTGGAGGTGGGAGGAAGACTTCACGGAGAGATTGAAATGGATCTTTTCCAACAATCCAGCGGCTCTGCCCAATAAAAATAATAGAGCGACAGAGGCGGAAACGGCCGCGAATTGCCCCCCAGTCCCAAGGCCCTAGAGTATGTGGACATACAAACTGCCAACAACGTCAAAGATATTACTGAACTGGACCCCGTCGAGGCGAGAGCCGAAGATTTCCGGGCTACTTCACTGTTCGTGGGCAAAGCTGAACCAGTAGAGAAAATCGAAAATCACGTTATTCACGAGGGTCTGGCCGAGATACCCATTCGGGTTTACTGGCCGAAAATCTCCGATCAAGAAAAGGACCAGCAGGATCTGTATCCCATCATCGTCTTCTTCCACGGTGGGGGTTGGGTCTTAGGGAATTTGGACTCTGCTGAAGAATTATGCTGCATGCTTTCGAATCATTCTGAATCGATTGTAATTTCTGTGGACTACCGCCTGGCTCCGGAATACAAGTTTCCACAGCCATTGAATGACTGTTACGCCGCTACAAAGTGGGCCTATGACAATGCAAAGTTCCTTGAAGGAGACCAAGATACTATCATAGTTGCGGGCTCAAGCGCCGGTGGCAACCTTGCCACAACAGTAGCGTTGATGGCCAAAGAGAAGAACAGTCCTCCAATCGCCTCCCAGCTCTTGATCTATCCGATAACAGACATGACGAGCGATCTCACAAAGTACTCCAAGGACAAGTTCGGGCCCTCGAAGGAAGCAATGGACTGGTTTGGAGAGCACTACGTGAAACATGATTCCGAATTGCGAGATCCTCTTGTATCTCCAATTTTTGGGGACCTAAACGGGCTGCCCGAAGCCATCGTAGTTACTGCTGAACTGGATCCTCTACGTGACCAGGATCTTCGATATGCCAACAAGTTAGAGCAAGCTGGCGTGAAGATGCTTCTTTTGGATTATCCAGAAACAGTTCACGGGTTCATGGACCTCCCCAGTTTCTTCCCGGAGGGTCGAGGAGCGATAGAAAAAGTGGCGAGTGAAGTGAAGAAAATCTACGTAGAGAACGCAATGTGACATCCCGAGAGTATTCCACTGAGAAAATATAACGGAGCTATGCATACCTAGTTTAATTAGAACTGGATCCCTAATCTGTACTGGAAAGATCGGATTTGGTGTTCTCCAACCTCCACATGGAATCCGTAGCCATGCCCTGCCCCGCGTGCCTCGTGGCCAAGCGCAAAATGGACAGTTTTGATGTGCAAGAAATCAGGCATTTTGAAGAACATCTCTACTTTTCTCACGGAATGGAAAGATAAATACTAAGCCTGGGATGGGCCCTTTTGTAAGATAGCTCAAGGGCGGGTGGAAATCCGGACGCGATCCGGAAAAAGTGTAATGCCAGACCAAATTCCAGAACGAAGAATCCTCAACGTCTTAGGTCAGGAAGACCGCAGCAGCAATCACTGTAGTCCAGAGACCATTCTTGTCTCCCTCCGCCGACTGCGTGATGTGAGTCGTCCTTACGATCTTTCCAGAAATCTTCCAGCTCTGCTTTTTCTCGTCATAGCTCTGGTCGGGATTGAAGGGAATCCCCAGTGTAGACGCCAGCATAGTCGCGGCTAGATCTTCTGCGTAGTCACCCGCTTTTTCCTCAGTCTCGCCGTAATCCTCGTGTTCTGAAAGATATCCATAGGTGTTCCGATCCTGGGGGATAGCCAATCCAATAGATGCTGCAATCAATCTGTTGGGCTCGTTCGTGGCAATCCGGCTCAGCACCAGAAAAAGGATCTGCCCCGGGGAAAGCTCAGTCATACCCTCCTTCTTCGTCACTACCTTGCATCGGGGAGGAAAAATACTAGAGACAGTCACGAGATTGAAAGCTTCAATCCCCGCGTCTCGAAGCGCGAGTTCAAAACTAGCGAGTCTTTCCTTGTGCCTGCCTACTCCTTTCGTCAGGAAAATCTTCTTTGGAATAAGTGTCGGCATACTATGAGGCTGACAAACTCAAACGACCTGTACCCCAGTTTTTTAGAGTTATGCCGGCCGGATCGCGCTAAACAGTTCTCAAATTTTTCGAGGACAACGAAAGATTATACGTTCATGATCGTCCAGATAGATCCGGATCTAGAAAAAAGTGACAACCAATATTTTGAACCAATCCTTTCAGTTGCTGGAAGGAGTCCAGGAGTTCTTTCTGGATAATGGTTTGCAAGTACTTTTGAAGCCGGTGCCTACCTCTAGCGCGGTGTCCACTTGGATCTTTTACAAGGTGGGATCCCGAAATGAAAAACTGGGGACTACGGGGGCTTCACATTGGTGCGAGCACATGCTGTTCAAAGGCGGGGGCAAGCTCGGCAAAGGCGACGTCCATACACTTGTGAGTGCCGAGGGAGGTCGCAACAACGCATTCACAGACCATGATGTCACAGCGTACTTTGAGACCCTGCCTAAAGACCGGTTGGAACTGGGACTATTCATAGAGTCAGAAAGGATGGCAAATGCCGCATTCGATCCGGGGGAAGTGGAAAGCGAGAGGCAGGTGATAATCTCGGAAAGAGAGGGCAGTGAGAATTTTCCCCAATACCTACTCCGAGAGGAGATTTATTCTGTCGCATATCACGAACATCCCTACATGTGGCCAGTGGTCGGCTGGAAGAACGATCTGAAACACATCACGCGGGAGGACCTCTATCAACACTATCGACACTTCTATCATCCCAGTAATGCAATACTGGTGGTCACCGGGAACTTTGAGACTTCAAGAGTGACCGAGGAGATTCGAAAGCGGTTCTCGAGCATTCCGGCAGGACCTAATATACCGAGCAAAATTCCGTTCCGCGAGCAGGAACAGAAGGGGGAGCGGGGCGTTAAGTTGAGGCTGCCGGGAACGCTAAACTATCTCGCAGTGGCCTATCACATTCCGGAGATTACCCATGAGGATGTTCCCTCTTTGATTGTGTTGTCTGCCATCTTGGGAGGTTGGCGTGGATTGATTGGTTTTTTCGGGGATCGTTTTGTCCCCAAGACTAACAGACTATACCGAAGGCTCGTGGAGGGTAACATTGCGAGTGATGTCAATACTTACTTTCCGGTCAATATTGATCCTAGCCTGCTTTACTTCGATCTGACTCTCAATCCCACTGTTCACATGGCGACAGCAAAAGAGTCGTTCTTCTCTGAGATGACCCGGGCAGGGGATATCGCTCCGACTGATAGCGAGATGAAAGTAGCTTCAAATCAGATCAGGGCGTGGCATGCTTACGAAAATGATGGGATCGGCCTTCAGGCCCTGTCCCTAGGCTATCTTGAGCGGATTCAGAGCCGGACATTGGCCGAAACCTTGATCGAGAAATCCTTGAGAGTTACTCCGGAGGCAGTGCAAAGGGTTGCGAGGCGATATCTTTCTGACACTAACAGGGTCGTCGGAGAGTACGACTCTATTAGCGGAGGAGAAGCAACAATTGAGTGAGAGCGCGCTAGCCAGTTTGGGAACACCCGAACTTCAACGAGAAGTTTTTGGAAACGGTATCGTCCTTCTGAGCAACCGGGTTCCTACAAGCGAAACTGTAGCGATTTCAGGTAGCGTGAAGGCTGGCACGATTTTCGATCCCATCGGGTTTTCCGGAACTGCAGAGCTTGTTTCGAGGCTGCTGATGCGAGGAACTACTTCATCATCAGGCGCACAAATTTCACAGAAAATCGAAGAGGTAGGCGCAACTCTTAGTTTTGATAATCGGGACGAATCGGTTTCTTTCAGCTCCAGATGCTATTACGGAGCGCTGGACGTAGTTCTGGGAATCATTGGAGAGTGTCTTATTCATCCCTCTTTCCCCGAGAAGGAGCTCACCCTTTCCAGAAACGAGATTCTTTCGGAGATTAAAGCTAACGAAGATGATACAAGATCGGCAGCTTACAAGCATCTGGCTGCACTTGTTTTCGGAGAAGGTGCGCCGTACGGACGAGATCCTCTGGGAAAGCCAGAGGAACTCGGAAACCTTGCCAGGAATGATCTTGCGCGTTTCCATGAGGAAAATTATCTACCCGGAAGGATGATCATTGCCATGACCGGGGGTTACGACTTTGATCAAGTTAGGGCAAAAATCGACCGGATCTTTTCTCCATGGAAAAAAGGGATGGGCTCCTCCTTTTCCTTCCGGGACCTAAAAAACGAGATTCAAGAAAGAAAGACTTCCGTCGTTAAGATGCCTCATAAAACTCAAGTCGATCTAGCTCTAGGTACTAAGGCGGTTCAGCGCTCCTCTCATGACTACTATTCTCTCAACTTGGGAAATCTCGTTCTTGGAAGACTGGGTCTCTACGGCCGCCTTGGAGAGAATGTTCGAGAGAAAAGAGGCCTCGCGTACTACGTCTTTAGCTCTCTGCAAGCAAAGCTCTTTTCAGGTTTGTTCGGAGTCTTTGCCGGAGTCAACCCCTCGAATGTCACCGGAGCGATTGAGGGCATCTTTGAAGAGCTCCAGAAAATCGTTTCGGAGCCTATTCCACAGGAAGAGCTCGAAACCGCGAAGCGCAATTCACTAGGATCGCTGTCGCTCTCTCTGGACACTTCTGTGGAGCGAGTGGCGATACTTCACGACATTGAGTATCAGAACCTTGGACTGGATTATCTAGAGCGGTATCCTTCGATCCTAGATCGGGTTTCCAGCGAGGAGATCCTGGCGGCTTTTCAAAAATATGTAAAACTCGAGAATCTTTCCATGGTGGCGGCTGGACCAATTGAGAAAGAAGCTCTTGAAACTCCCGTAGCTATAGCAGAGCGATAAAGAGAGTTCATCTTTGAGCAAGGAGTCCGCTCCACCGCAAGACATAGAGAGCTCTCTGAAGGAGAACTTTAAGCTCTCTAGCTACGAAGCTAGGGCGTATTTATCTCTCCTCCGGCTGGGCGGACAAAATACAAAGCAGCTCTCCTCGAGCTCCTCTGTTCCTTTACCCCGGGTTTATGATACGGTCGAAAGCTTGATGGCGAAGGGATTCGTGATGAAGAAGGATGATAACTTTCTAGCGATACCTCCAAAACAGGCTCTCAAAGGGAGAACCAGGCAGTTCGAGGCCCAGTTTTCGGAAGAGCAGAAGCGGAGGACAGAGGCGGAGACTCGACTCATAGATCTTTTGGAACTACAGATTTCCGCTGATGAAGCCGGAACCGACCAGGGCCACTCCGAAATCTCCGTACTGAAGGGCTTCAACTCCATTGCCAACAAATTTGAGGAGCTCTTGGACGCTTCAAAGGAAGTGATACTCATAGCTAAATGGGCAGTAGACGCCAAGGAATTCTTCATTCCCATCCTAATGCAATATTGCAAGTCGGGAAGAAGACGGATCCGGATCATCTCTCCCAGCAGTGTCAAATTATCGAAAGAAGACTTAGAGCAGGCGCAGCTAGCCAACGCTCAGATTCGCAAATCCGACAACGTAATCTTCGACATGATGATCACGGACCAGGACGATGTATTGATCGGTGTACCTGACCCACTTTCCGAGGACCTAAATCACTCGATCGCAATATGGGTGAGAAACCCTTCTTTCGCGAAATCCACTCGAAAGTCTATCGAAGAGATGTGGAATTCGGCGGAGAAAGTCAATTTGTGACCCTGCTGGACCAGAAGGTCTCCGTCGGATGTTTCTTCCACTCGAAATAATCTCTGAGAATTAAAGAATGGTCAAAAGCGAGACTGAGCTGAGAGTTCCGCAGCTCCGTTTCGTCAATCCACTCGGCAGATTTCGCGTCATCGCCACCCACAGGGTCACCGTCGATCCAGTCCGCGACAAAGACTACCGAGACCCTCTGTCCCCGAGGATCCCTTTGGGGATCGCTGAAGACCCCCAGAATGCCCACGAGCTTTGCCTGGACGGAGGTCTCTTCCATCAGCTCTCTCAGCGCCGTTTGCTCGACGGTCTCCCCATAGTCTACATGACCGCCAGGTAGACAACGCGCTCCTTCAAAAGGTTCCCGACCTCTTTGCTCTAAAAGGATCAAATCGCCCTTCCGGACGATGATGTCGACTGTCGGAACCGGATCTTTGTAGTGTTTTTCATGAGGTGAAATATCTCCGTGCAGGCTCAATTCAGAATCAGATTGCTTTCAGCGTAACTTAAATCCTGATCGACACTCGCAACGACCTCCCAATCAAAGAGTTTTTCTGAATGGGAAAAACCTCTTTCTTTGAAAGAGAGAAGAGAAAGGTGGCCACAATAAAGGAGTCTGTAGAGATTTTAGCTCTACGGAGTAGAGTCTGGGAAATAGTGTCAGACTTGGATAATGAGGGTGAGTATTGGTGGGGCACGCGAGAGGTAAAAAATCTCTCTAAAGAGGGCAACATCATTAACCGGGAAATTGTGCAGAATTTTAGAAGTCATCGGATTCTGCAGAAAGTTATCATCAAGCCTCCGGAACTTATCGAAATTGATTACTTGAAAGGCCTTACTGAAGGAGTGAAATATCTCAGAATATCCTCGCTTTCCGACGAACAGCAGAGACTGGAGGCAGAATGGGTAGTTCATTTCCCCGGAATTTACTTTCTAGCCACTCCGATCCTTACCCGTCATATTCGTAATGGGACCAGGAATGCCCTTCAACGCATCAAGGACGCGGCCGAGGGGAGGCCAATCCAATCACCCGAATCCATCTCGAACAATGGGGAGTGAAGAGGTGGATGACTACGACACTTAATCCTAACCGGCAGTTTGAGCAATCCCACGGTTTCGAGATCAGTCATGAATACACGCCCAAAGGCGATCAACCCAATGCGATCGCTCAACTGACAGAAGGGATCCGCAAGGGGATGAAACATCAAGTCCTGCTCGGAGCTACGGGTACTGGGAAGACTCTCACCATGGCACACATCATCCAGAATCTCCAGCGTCCTGCTCTCGTCATGTCACCCAACAAGACCCTCGCAGCCCAGCTCACCAGCGAGTTTAGGGCATTCTTCCCCACTAATGCAGTGGAATATTTCGTCAGTTACTACGACTACTATCAGCCTGAAGCTTATGTTCCCCAGCAGGATCTCTACATAGAGAAGGATACTTCGATCAACGAAGATCTGCAAACACTCAGGCAGCGAGCGATGCAGGCGCTAGTTTCACGAAGAGACGTGGTGGTAGTGGCAAGTGTCAGTTGCATTTACGGTTTAGGCGCTCCGGATGACTTCCGGGACAATGTGGTTGGAATTTATCCGGGCCAGACGATCGATCGTGACGTGTTGCTGAGAAAACTCGTGGCGATTCGTTATCAGAGAAACGACTTTCAGCTGTCTCGGGGAAAGTTTCGAGTGAAGGGTGATACTCTTGAGATTTCCACCGCTAGCGAAAACGTAATGAAAATCGACTTTTTTGGCGACGAGGTGGAAAAAATCACCGAAGTTGACGCACTTACTGGGAAGGCCATCCGTAAGCGGAACGAGGCTTTCATCTATCCCGCGACGGAGTACACCGTCGTAGAAGACCGGCTGGGAAACACAATCAAAGACATCGAACTCGAACTGGAATCGCGGTTGGCGGAGCTCAGGAGTGAAGGCAAGCTAGTGGAAGCCCAGCGATTGGAGCAGAGGACCAAATTCGATATGGAAATGCTGAGAGAAACTGGATACTGTACTGGTATTGAGAATTACTCTCGCTATTTTACTGGAAGAGAACCTGGAGAAACCCCGTATTGCCTCCTCGACTACTTCCCGGAAGATTACATCACTTTCATTGACGAAAGCCACATGGCCGTTCCCCAGATCAAAAGCATGTACGAGGGTGATCGATCTCGAAAGGAAAATCTAGTCGGCTACGGTTTCCGATTGCCCTCCGCCTTTGACAATCGGCCGCTCTACTTTTCAGAATTTGCCCTAAAGATGAATCAGGTGATCTACACTTCTGCGACCCCTGGTCCATACGAGATGTCTAAGGCAGATCAGATAGTGCAACAGATCATCAGACCGACCGGTCTAGTAGACCCGGAAATTATCGTTCGCCCCGCAAAGACCCAGATCGACGATCTTATTGGAGAGATTCGAAAGCGTGTGAATCGAAACGAGAGAGTGCTCGTGACCACCTTGACGAAGAGGATGGCAGAGGATCTCGCAGAATATCTGGAGGACCTGAAAATTAAAGTGAGGTATATTCACTCGGAGGTCGAGACCCTCAAGCGGATCGAGTTACTAAGAGATCTGCGATTAGGAGAGTACGATGTGTTGGTGGGGATTAATCTCCTTAGAGAAGGGCTCGATCTTCCCGAGGTGAGCCTCGTAGCGATCTTGGATGCCGACAAGGAGGGATACCTGCGCTCAGATGTGGCTCTCATCCAGACAATCGGACGGGCTGCCAGAAATGCGGCTGGACAGGTCAT
>JASHXQ010000189.1 GCA_030043455.1 Nitrososphaerales archaeon
ACGCCAAGGATCAAACCAATGATCAACAAGAAAAATCCTACGTATGCAATCTTGGAGGGCAAGTGATGGAGACTGATTTTTCTGAATAGATATTTATGCCTTGGAAGATATTGTGAATCATCCTTTCATATCCGGATGACTATAGATGATTTACTAGGGCGTACTTACAATACGGATCTGCGCTACACTCATCAACCGTTGGAAATCGGCTAAAACTATTTGTAACATGCTCGACGAAGGTTGAATCTCATCTTGAACTATGTGAGATTCCTTCCTCTTCTGTTGTCTGTTGTGATGACTGTCTCAGTCGTTTCATATGCTTGGACAACGGTTCCTGTCGGCACACGGACCATTTCACTACGAGTCGGCTATCCCGACTCTCTCGATGAAAGTGATGTCCAGGATCTCTACGCGGTTCAAATTCTAAAAAGCGAAGGTATCAATGTTCAATCGACGTACTACGATGCTCCTCCTTTAGCATTCGAGGCCCTTGTAGCGGGACAGCAAGACATAGTCTATGATGAGAGTGATGGATCGTACGGGTTGAGTGGAGTCCATGCAAATACAACCTGCATAGGTGGTTACATGCTTTCCGGTACGTTTCTTGCGATCGCAGGAGATAACATCACTCAACCCTCGCAGATGATCGGGAAGACGTCAGAAGACTTTGGACCAGGAACTACTATGAGATACTTGAACGAATATTGGTTCAAGCAGCTCGGCATTCCTACCAATTTGAATGGCCCGAGCGATACCTCCGTCTATCTCAAAAATGGTGGAGAGAACTACGAGAGAGTTCATGACCTAGAAACTGGGGTGGCGCAAGAGATTGTCGTGGATGACTTTATCTTGGCCGACGTGGACTCTCCTTCAATCAATAACACTGCGCATGGGGGGCCGTTTCACGTGCTGTTTTATTCGCCCGATAATTACTATGATACCTGTTACGTGGCCCGCGACGATTGGCTTACCAATCCTGCAAATCAATTGTTGGCTGAGAAGTTTCTAGCTGCGCTGTATGAGGCGCAGCGATGGTCGATTTCGAATCCCCAGCAATTTGTCCAGTTCGCAGAGCAACAACTACCTGAGACTCCGGTAAATGAGATCGAATTTGCTTCTACATTCTATCCACAACATTACACTTATTGGCCGTACGGGTTGTATAACCTCCAAGGTAACCAAAGTCTGGCGATAAAATTCAACGATACCAGCCAGTTTTTCATGGAGGCGGGTGTAATCTCCACTCCGATTTTGAACGACTCGGCTCAGCCTTACGGTGTTATCAACAAATACTTTGAGCTAAAGGCTCTCCAAATGTTGCCACCATACACCTATCCCGATCAGAGCTGGGTCAATCCTACTGTGGTGGGTGACATCCAAGCTTGGGTACCCCCATGGGAGGGCGGGATAAGTCCATCGGCCACATCAGCGAATGCAACTCCATAATCCCACCAACTCAAGTCTTTCCCATTGAAATCAGCAAACATTAGGGCAAGCGGTACCGATCTTATACCGGCAGCCAAGCTCCTTCATTGGTTGCTACGAAGCTGAGAAGTAGATCTGTGAAGTGGTGGCGTTATTCTCCCAGACGGCATAGGCAGCTGAGCCCGAGCTAATGATGGCTCCTGTTGCAATGTCCTGTTCAGGCTGTGCCCCAAAAGTGGGATTGGATCCGGTGAGGGAGACCGGAGAAGACCAGGTCCAGGTAGTGCCACTCAATGTGCCCTCCACCTCGAGAGTTTGCCATGCCTTCGAAGAAGAAACGGAATTTAGTTTTTCACTCCACATCGTGTAAGCCGTGTTTCCAGAGATGGTAACAGTGAACGGCCATGCGTTGATTCTGCTGGTGATGCCGATATTGACCGGAGAGGTCCAGCTAAGACCCGCGTTGCTGGAGGTAACCAAGTACTCTTGCGACAGAGTTCCGCCTGGATTGGTCCTCCAATCGATGACCGCGTTGTCTCCTTGTATCCCCACCATCGGCGCCCAGGAATCAGCTACACTGCCACTGATGACGACTGGCTTCGACCAGGTCTTGCCGGAGTTTTGGCTGCTCACAGCCTCGATCTTGCTGGCGTTGCTCTTGGTCTCCCAGGAAGCTACGACATTGGAACCGGACGCCATGATCCACGGCTCTGCTCCGCAGCATCCGCTGATCGTATCCTTCGTCCAGCTGCCTCCATTATTGGAAGTGACATAGAGAGCACTGCCATCAGCGATCGCGTATCCGTTAGAGCCGGCCGCGGCGATTTGCGGTTCGTGCTTGCTGGAATACTCCATCGCTTTTCCAAAGGATGCACCGTGATTGGTACTGGAGGCTAGCCACGATTGGCTGTTCTGCGACCAGGCGACATACACAGTACCCCCCCAAGTGGCAATCACTGGAGTGACCTGAGCCACGGTGGCATCACTGTCCACGAGAACAGATGTTGAGAAACTCGATCCGCTGTTGCTGCTGACCGCAAGATAGATCTGTGCGGGTTCGCCTGATTTTGGCGTTTGAGACCAGATGACGTACACATAGGAACCGTATTCC
>JASHXQ010000190.1 GCA_030043455.1 Nitrososphaerales archaeon
GACCACGAAAGAGGGCGATGTTTTCGTGATCCAATACAAAGGCTCGGGAAAGCAAACCGGACTCGCAACATTATGGGGAGAAGCTGTCGGCATCATTATGACGCAATCGAAGAAATTCGCCAGCCTGAACAATTCGATGGTACGAGCCGAAGTGAGCGCCAACGTGGCAACTGGGGAAGTTCAAGTAAATTACTACAAAATGTAGAAATCCCGGTGGAAAATGGAGGTAGGTGAACTACCTTTATCCCTTTTTTTCCACCTTGAACAGTTTTTTTGAAATCCCAACCACGCGTCACACCGCGACAAAAGGTTAGTTCAATGGTTAAATATTCGCCGGCGAAACTCAAGTGTCAGAATGACCAGGAAAACAGGTAGCTCCTCTACCAAGTCTGTACCAACGATAGAACTACCTCATTTTCAAAATATAGAATCAGAGTATTCTTCGAATCTCGACCTTGTTTTTTCCGCTCTTTCGAGTCCTGTTAGACGCGCAATCCTCGACAAATTATCGAAGGGAGAATCGTCAGTCACCGAACTCGCAGCGCCATTTGACATTTCTCTACCGGCAATCTCGAAACATTTGCGAATTTTAGAAGAAGCTCACTTGATCACAAAGGAGAAAGATGGGAGGACTTATCACTGCCACCTGCACCTGCTGGCACTCGCAAAGGCTGCTGAGTGGGTTAATTTCTACCGAGGCTTGTGGGAGAGACAGCTGGACGAATTTTCAAATTATCTCAAAAGCAGCGAGAAGGTGGAGGGCTGATGGATAAATCCACTGAAACGATCCGCATCACGCGGGTCGTCAACGCGAGCAGGGAGAGAGTGTTCAAAGCCTGGACGGATCCATCGCAGGTGAAGCAGTGGTGGAGGTTGGGCGAAGGCTGGACGACGCCTTCAGTCGAAGTCGATCTTAGAGTGGGCGGAAAGATCTCTATGGGGAATGCGCCATCCGGTGGAGGGCTTATGGTAGTTACGGGAAAGTTCCTCCAAATTGACCCTCCTGATAGACTTGTTTACACCATGCACTTTCCTGGAGCCCTACCCGAAGAGAGCTTGGTTACTGTTGAGTTCAGGGAACTTGGTAGACAAACTGAGATCATTATCACCCAAGAAATGTCCCAAGCAATGCGTTCTAGCGCACTCGAGGGCTGGAATGCTGCCCTAAACGGACTAACAAAGCTATTGAGTTGAGATTCCCTTGGATTCAGGTTAATACTTCCACTCGCGTTAACCGAGCTCTTCCTCCAAAGCTCTTGCCAGATGTTTCCATCCGCTAGACACTCTATCTCTGGTCTTTCGCTTTAGTATCAGGATTTCTTTCTCAGGAAGACGTTTGGGATCGAGCTGAAGTCCTGTGAAATTAAGATGGGATCTGAACTTACCGTCAGGCGTGATCTTGTAAGAGAATTGGGAATACTTCTGTACGCCTGCAACTGTTGTGCTCGTCCATGCCATTTGGGAAGGATAGAGCTTCACGAGCCTTGTTTTAGAAACTGTTCCCCTTTCGCTGTGGCTAACATCGGTCAGGATGAAAGTGTTGGCCGCGAGCTGCCTAACCTTTCTCGTTCCGCTTTCGTTCATCAGTCGAGGATCGTTGGAATCAAAACTAGTGCACCAGTCATACGCGAGTCTAGCAGGGACGCGAAAGTTTTGTCTAAAACTGTAATCGATGCTCGAACGCAGATGTACCGGCTTTTTGCCTAAAACCTAATCGACCTTCTCGACTTACTTTTTCTTCCTCGTTTTTGCTCCAAGTTCGTTTTCCATCGCTTTTGCAAGGTGCTTCCAAGCACCGGAATCCTCAGTCCTGATTTTGCGGGCAAATATTGCTGCTTCCTGCTTTGTGAGATCCTTGGGTTCCAGCTGTAAGCCAACGAAAGCTAGGCGGGAGCTTTTCTTGCCAGTCGGTGTTATTTTGTAGAGGAATTGCGAATATTTTATCGGTCCGTCCACATGGGTGTTGGTCCAAGATTTTTCTTTGGAATTGATTCTCACGAGCTTTCTTTTCGTCATCGTGCCATCCTCAGTCGGATATGTGTCAGTTAGCATGAGGGCATCCTCGGAAAGCTGCTCGATTTCCCTTTTGCCCGTCTCGTGCATCAGGTTCAGATCCTCCGGTTCGTAACTTGTACACCATTTGAACGCCCGATCTGCCGGAACACGGAAATCCTGAGTAAAACTGTACTTTATGCTAGTGGGCAAAACTAATGATCCTCGAATTTTTCATTTGATCCATAGCATAAATGTCCTTGCTCTTGGTGGCCCAGACAAAACCCATAACTGCACTGTCGTCCCTTTGACTCGAAACAAATGGGACCAGGTGAAGGAACGGATTACTTCCCGAAATCGGATCCTCGGATGATCCGGCTGAAACAGATTTTTGCCAAAAAGGCATTCCTTCGCAAAAGACCCGGTGAGGCTCCCTTCAAGCTTGCGTCGGGAGGAACGAGTCTCGTTTTTTTCGATTGTAAACGTGTCACGGAAGATCCTGAGGGAATCTCGCTGATCGCCGAGTTGATTTTTGAGCGAATCTCAGATTATCAGGTGGACGCCATAGGCGGAATTCAGACCGGTGCGATTCCGATTGAAACTGCAGTAGCACAACTTAGCTTCCTCCGCAAGAAACCAATCAACGGGTTCTGGGTCAGGGAAGAGAGGAAAACTCACGGAACCGAAAAATGGATCGAGGGAAACCTCGAACCTCGCTCTAATGTGGTGATCGTTGAAGACGTAACGACTCGAGGAAACTCCGTATTCAGTTCGATCGATCGAACTCGAGAGCTGGAGTGCAACATTCTCGAAGTGATCAGCTTGGTAGACAGGGAGGAAGGTGCCAAGAAACGACTCTTGGATGCCGGGTACAAATTCACGCCCATGTTTACGATCTCCGAATTTTCCAAAGAATGATCATTTTAACTAGAATTCGAGAAAACACTTGTCAAACATGCCCAGCAAGGTTCCTAAAAAACAGCAGGTGAGCTCAGTCCATTCCAATCTTGCAGACGAGGATCTCCTGAAGATCTACCGGGCGATGCTGCTGACTCGGGCCTTCGACAACAAGGTGCTATCGCTTCAAAGGCAAGGCAGACTGGGTGCGTACATCAATTGCACCGGGGAGGAAGGTTCGATCGTTCCCAGTGCGTTTGCACTTCGCAAGGACGACTGGATGTTCACTTCCTACAGGGAGGTGGGAGCACACATCGTCAGGGGTCTGTCGATCGACCACATGTTCGCGCAGCTCTTCGGGAACTCGAGCGATCTTTTGAAGGGGAGGCAGATGTCGAACAGCTGGGGTAGCCGGGAGTTGAACATTGTCCCCACGGCAGCTCCAATTGGGGCGTATCTCCCGGTGGCGGTGGGTCTAGCGATGGGGATGAAGATCAAAAAGCAAACGAATCTCGCAGTCCTTGCATACATGGGGGATGGTGGGACTTCCAGTTCGGACTTTCACACCGCGCTGAATTTCGCGGGAGTGTTCAAAGCTCCGATCGTCTTCATATGCCGGAACAACGGTTGGGCGATCTCGCTCCCGGC
>JASHXQ010000191.1 GCA_030043455.1 Nitrososphaerales archaeon
GTGATCGCGGTGATTGTCATCGTGGTTATCGTTGTCGCGGGCGCCGGAGCTTATGTTGCGCTTTCGAGCAAGTCCACTACGCCATCCACTGCTGCAACCACCTCGGTTCCCCCGGTCAGCTCAACCTCGTCTGTTATCTCTTCGTCTGCACCGGCGTCTGTCAGCTCCAGTCCGACTTCGTCCGTGTCAATGTCTTCGAATTCTACCACGAGCTCTTCTTCTTCTACTTCGATTCCAGTGATGACTACCAGCTCAGTTTCGATGTCGAGCAGCTCCAGTTCGAGCGTGAGCGCTATGTATACTGAAGCTTGCACCAATTATTCATCCACAAATGAAGTGGCAAACGTAGTGCCCCTTTTGGAAGCGTATTCTTCGATGCAGGTGAAGCTAAATGGAACCAGCGATGGCAAAACCCTGAACCTGACCGAGTCTTACAGTGTCAATTCTTCATCTTCGGGGCTGATTCCGGTCAACCTGACCTATCAGGGAAACGCGACAGAGAATCTAGGTGTGGTTCTGTTTGCGAATGGTACTATTTCTTCACTCACAGTGAATGGCACCAGTATACCTTCAAGCTATGGAACAGAGATAGCCCTTGGACTGTTTGCTGGATTTATCTTCGAAATTGATTACGTTGACTCTCTCAGCAATTTCACGCAGATTCTCCAGTTCCATGTCGCAGGGACTTCGACCGTAACTATTGGTTCCATCTCGATTCCGGTAACGACTTATGCAGCTAATTCACTTCCAGTTACCACCTCAACTTGCGGTGGTACGGATACACTGACGGCTTTCTCGCTTACTGCCGGGACGCCCTCTGGCGCAAAGCTTCCACTGGTAACCTCAGCAACTTTGGCGGGTACCGGGGGAAGCAATGGATCAACTTCCACATACGATATCTCGGTCCAAGTAATAGGTCTAACAATTGCGTAATCGGGGCGGTTTTCGGCCCCGAACAAACGCTTATTACTTTTCCGAAGCCGAAAGTGGATTTTGAGGGCCCGTAGCCTAGCATGGATTAGGGCATCAGCCTGCGGTTTTTCGCCGCCTCGTTTGTAATTTTCCGTGAGCAGTTAGCTGGGGGTCGTGGGTTCAAATCCCACCGGGCCCGCTTACCAAAAAGCGTCCAGCTGCGATAGGATCGATGTGCCGGGAATTTGGGTTAGGCTTGGCTGACTCTCAGAGGGATTCCTTTGACTCAATCAGCTTCCAAGCATTTACATTTTCTCAGGTTCCATGCCATCGTAGAGGCCCTTGTCTGATTTCGGTTTATCGAATTGGTTGTCCAGGCTTCGCCCGTAGTAGAGAATGAAGAAACCAAACAACGCCAAGAGAGGCGGAGCCACACTGGCAAGTGTATCCAAGGGTGAAGAAAAATCGCCAATCAGCATACATGTGACGGAGTTACACCCCGGTAAAGAAAGCGACCAGACCCCTGTAGCGATGCCGGCGACCAGGAGCAGCGCTCCGATAAGCGTGATGAACCTCTTTCTCATCCTGATACATCTGAAATCTTTTCGCTTTTTGTAACATTCGCTGAGAGATTGCAATCGAGCCCGAGTTCTGACCGGGAATTCTGGACGGTTTTCTAGACAAATCCCCAAAGCATTCTTAGTTTCTGAGACCGAGACTTGGCAACTTCCTACCCGGTTCCACTACTTTATCCCCAGTAGACGATTATCAAACTCTTTGCCATAGGCTCGGGCATCTTTTTGTTTGGGCTATCTTCGGCATTGAGTCAGCCAGATTTCCCACCATTTTCGGTTGGAATAACTTGCATGGTCGTAGGAATTCTGCTCATCGCCGATGGCGTGTATCTCTTTCTGGAATTCCGGAGGGAGATTCTTTTCAGCTTTGAACGACCTAAATTTCCGAATGAGCGATTGAATGCACGAGGGGATTCCTTCATTGCCAATCCAAATGATCTATTGAGAAAGAGAGGCCTGAAGCCTCCTCTTTCATTGAAAATAAGATCAGCTGCTACATTCGTGCGAGATCCAATAGTCGGTAATCAGGATGACGCCGATTCTGCCTGAAAATGTCCCGACAAAGAAGTTGAAATTCTGCCCATGTCCGGAGCTCCACATTTCATTGATGATCTGCAAAGCTGTTGAATTGGGATTCTGGCCGTTTGTGGGAACATAATACCAGTACCATTCAGCAACGTTGGGCACGGTGTAGGTTACAGGCGCGGGATAGATGTTTGTAACCTTGCTGCCGGGTGACAATTTCTCGTATGGGAGGGTGAGCAAGCTTTTGCATTCCTCAGCTGTGAGTTTGATAGCCGAAACGGTGGGTGAACCGACAAGATTCAAAACAGATTCGCCCATGAAACCAGAACCGGTACATATGGGGACAATATTGTAATTCAATATCCCCACCACCGAAATCGTTAGGTTCAACAAATCTCCACTCTTCATTTGACCCCCGTTCACCGGATAAAGAGTGAATGAATGTGCAGCACAATCGGAAGCTTCAACCGTTGTCGGTACAGATCCTGATTCGGCGATAACGCTGCCTTGATCCGAAAGTATCACTGAGACGTTGACAGACTGGACACATGGACAATCGAAATCAATATCCAACGTGGAGTTGGAAAGTGTTAGAGTATCATTGGCAGTCATACAGAAACTGAATGAGCCGCCTGGAGGGTTGTAGACTTGGATGTCTTCGCTAGGTAGGGTGGCCGAGAAACCGTAACCACAACTGGTTGTAGTTCGAATGTTAGGATAGAGAGTTTGGGTCGAAGTCGCAGAGGATCCTGGAATTAGATTGGGAAACAAAATCGGGGAAAAGGATACTGCAAGGGCTGTGATCAGGAACAAAGTGATCACTTGCCGATTTCTGTTGGAAAGGTTTGTTTTTGACATTTGGATTAAGAATCAAATAGACCACCGCTCTAAACCCCTTTTGATTCTTAGCGATACTGCATCCGTACGGGAAGCTACGCTATTAGGCTACTGAGGCGAATGAAGGAGGCGAAAGGAGTCATTAGGACAAATTGACACAGCCCGTGGTTAGAAAAGAGCAACAATTACGGTAACATTACTGTAAGCTTTAATTCGGATACGATTAGTGATATTGAGAGAACTTATTCGGTGAAAATAGCTCTTGCCCGTTCTGAGAGATTATCAGCAGGAAGCTGTCGCAACCTTGCTGCAAG
>JASHXQ010000192.1 GCA_030043455.1 Nitrososphaerales archaeon
ACGCGCCTCAATTCTTCCCAGAGCGATCTCCAGTCTGAATTTTCGAAATCGAGGGGATAGATGTCGTAATACCTCTTCGGCGGATTCTCAGCAAACCGGATCGAGCCATCCGGCCGGTGGTAGAACCATTCCGGATGCTCCCGGACATAGGGGTGATCGGGGGATACCTGGAAAGCCAGATCTAGGGCGATCTCCATTCCCATACTTTCCGCTGTGTGGACCAGCGTCGTAAAATCTTCCATCGAACCGAGATCCGGATGTACTTCGTCGTGGCCACCAAAACTGTTACCAATGGCCCAGGGGCTTCCCGGATCGTCCTTGGAAGTACTGAGGGTATTATTCGGACCTCTTCGGTTGGTCACCCCTATGGGGTGAATCGGAGGCAGGTACACCACGTCGAAGCCCATATCTCGGATTTCGCTCAATCTGGCTAGAGTGTCGTGAAAAGTCCCAGACTTTCCTTCAATTCTCCCCTGAGATCGAGGAAACATTTCGTACCAGGTGGCGTATCTTGCTATAGCTCGATCCACGATAATCGTGTAAATCGGGGAAGTAACGATTTCTTTCTTGTCCAGATTTCTTGAGATTAATGAGGAAAGTGGTTTCTGAGACAGAGTCTCCACTAGGCGAACATACTCCTCTGCGGATACAGGAGTAGTTCCCTCGGAAAAATCGTTCAGGAACTTATGAATTTGAGAGGCTTGCCCAGATGGAGCCGCCCTTGCGGCTTTTCGGACAAGCTCGACGAGGACTCCAATATCGGAAGCGATCTCCTGGTCAAATCTCTGCCAGCGCTCGACATCCAGCAGGATCTCGGAAAAGACATCCTCCCAGGCTTCGATACGAAATTCCAAGAACCCCAGTTCTGACAGTGACAGCTCTGCAGACCATTGGTCTTCATTGACCGAGTAGTTCATTTCCAGCCGGTTCCAATCATTCGGGCCACGCATCCTCCAGAGTAGGTCCGCGGCGAGGACGTGATGACCGGGCTTTAGGATTTCGGCAGTAACTGATAATGAGTCCCCCAGAATTCTCTTAGGGCAGAATCGACCGCAGTCGATTATTGGAGAGATATTCAAAATCTGAATTCCGGGAGGAACCGAGGTTGCATCACTCAGAGGGGCGGAGAGCTTCGATTCTTGGACAAAAGATGGCTCAATCAAAGGGGGATTCCTCTCTTGAAATTACTCAAAGACTTCTGGCGGTTTTTCGGGTTTCAGTATTACGATCGCCAAAGGTGGTAAAGTCAAGCGCACAGAGTGAGACCTGCCGTGCCAGGGAACAGCCTCCGATCTCACCCCTCCCAGGTTGCCCACCCCGCTCCCTCCGTACTCCTTCGCATCGCTATTCATGATTTCTCGATAATAACCCACAGCCGGAACACCTATCCGGTAATTCAATCTGGGAATGGGAGTCATGTTACACACCACCAACGAAAGGTCGTTTTCGTCTGACTCCGACCTTCTGATGAAGCTGATGGTACTTTGTTCTGTATCTTTGAAATCGATCCACTCGAAGCCAAAGCCGGTGAAATCGGTTTTGAAAAACTCTCCCAATTGAGAATAAATATGGTTGATATCCCGAAGGAAGGTTGTGATCCCCTTGTTCAGAGGCTGCCTGCTCTCCTTCCAATCGAGCTCCGCACGGAAATTCCACTCATTTTTCTGACCGAATTCTCCTCCCATGAAAACCAGTTTTTTTCCGGGGTGAGCGAACTGGTACCCAAGTAGCAATCTAAGGTTAGCAAAACGCTGCCACTCATCTCCAGGCATTTTGTACTCGAGAGAGCGCTTTCCGTACACTACTTCATCGTGAGAGAAAACGAGAATGAATTTTTCACTAAAAGCGTATAGCAAACTGAAAGTGAGATTTCGCTGATGGTATTTTCGGAAAAGCGGATCAGTCTGGAAGTACTCCAGCGTGTCGTGCATCCACCCCATGTTCCATTTTAGATCAAAACCGAGGCCCCCCTTCTTCACCGGGTGCGTGACTCCCGGCCACGCCGTGGATTCTTCCGCGACGGTGAGAGTCTTCGGAAAGGTTTCGTGGACCACTTCATTCGTTTCTCTTAGAAACTCCAGCGCCCCAAGATTTTCTCTTCCTCCGTATTGGTTAGGAATCCATTCGCCTTCCTTGCGCGAATAGTCCAGATACAGCATAGACGCGACGGCGTCAACCCTAAATCCGTCCACGTGGTATTTGTCCAGCCAGAAGAGCGCGTTGCAAATGAGGAAAGCTCTAACCTCGTTTCGAGAGTAATTGAAAATCAGCGTGCCCCAGTCGGGTTGGACGCCCTGCCTCGGGTCGGCATGCTCGTACAAGTGGGTCCCGTCGAAAAGTGCCAGACCGTAATCATCGGTGGGAAAATGTGAGGGCACCCAGTCCAGTATAACTCCGATACCTCCTCTGTGGCATCGATCTACGAAATACATGAAATCTTCCGGGGAACCGTAACGAGATGTCGGCGCGTAGAAGTTCACGACCTGATACCCCCAAGAGTCGTCGAGGGGGTGTTCCATTACGGGCATCAATTCCACATGTGTGAAGCCGAGATCGTTGAGATAGGGCACGAGGTCGTCCGCGATCTCCCTATAATTGAGGAAAGATCCTTCAGAACCTTTTTTCCAGGATCCTAGGTGGAGCTCGTAGATCGAAATTGGAGACGTTGACGGATCAAATGTTCCTTTTTTCGAAGAGATCCAATCTTGGTCGGTCCAATGGTAATCGTCCAGATCGACCACTTTGGAAGCGGTGCGAGGCCGCACCTCCGTTCTAAATGCAAACGGATCAGCTTTCAGGTGAATTTTCTCGTCGATCGGGGATTTGATGGCGAATTTGTATACTTCATCCTCGCCGATTCGGGGGACAAAAATCTCCCACACGCCGGATGCCCCTCTCGAGTTCATGGCTGTCTCCCCGGGTAGCCAGTGATTGAAGTCCGCGACCACTGAAACTGATCTGGCATTGGGGGCCCAGACTGAGAAAAGCGTGCCACGAATCCCGTTTATTTCTACAATATGAGCTCCCAATTTCTCGTATAGTTTCCGATGAGTGCCCTCGCCAAGGAGGTAGAGATCCATTTCCCCCAACTGCGACTCAAAGGAGTACGGATCCTCTCTTTCCTCTATGTAGCCGGTTTTGTCTAGCGCCGAAATGGAATACTTTGGAATTGTTCCTGATGCAGTCCGAGCCTCCCAAAAGCCTCTCGGGTCAACCCGCCCGAATTCCTTCCTTTCCCCGGATTCTAGTATCATCCACACTTTTTCCGCTCTTGGGAGATAAGCCCTGACTGACAGCTGTCTCTTGTCCGAGGAGATATAATGAGGTCCGAGGATGGTCGACGGGTGAGCTTCTTCGCAGTCGATTATTCGACTAATTTCTTCAACTGCGACAGAGGACTGTAATTTTTCCAACGATTCATCATCCTGATTCTCTGTTAGGGGAGACTAGTCAGCTGTAAATTCCAAATTTATCGTGGTTCGTAGAGTCTTATCCCCGGAATGAATGGGATAGCGGGGAAGGACTGAAACTTCCTGTAGGTTACTTTCGAATCCCTCTTCAGAAAGTGATACTGTCTTTACCGGAATGGTCCAAATACCCGCCGCACCATGGCACTGGACAGTGACTGTAAAGTCTTCATAGCAAATGGCAAGGGAGCCCGCGTTGACGATCCCAGTACTTCTCCCGAAATTTACACCAAAATTCGAATCAGCTAAACTTGCAAGATTAATCTCCGGCAAGAAAAGCAAGGACTCCTCGCCTGAAGTTTGGATTTCGTATTCGACGCTTAGGTTGGGTCGGTCGGCAGACAGGCTGATCCGCTTATTCACCCTAATCTGTTCTCCATGAATTCCGGCTACTTGTGCGGCCAAAATTACCGTTGCGGATTGATTAGACTTCTGAATCTCTGGTTCATAACTGCAAGCCGGAAGAAAAGCGACCTCGGAAAATTCCTGCCTCTCAAAATCCTCGATCTTCGAGTCTGGCAAGACCAGATAATCCAAGAACGCAAACTTGGGGTATCGATCGTATATGAGGAGCTTTTGGAGCCCCTTTTCCTTTGCTCTCGAAGATTCGTGAATGGAAGCACTTTTTCCTTTCTTTTTGATAGCCGGGCCTATGGTGCGTGATGCAAGTTTCTTAATCTGCGAATGGTAGCTCTCCGGCCTTCTAGCTAATGTGTCCAGGAGATTCACAAACCATGGCTTGAGGTCGAGTTCGCACACTCCGCCTCCATTCTCGGGAGAAATCACTACTCGTAATTGTCGCGAATCCAATTGAATTTCTCGACTTGACACCCCAAAGCCATCTCGTACCCCCAGCCAATTTTCACCGCGTGCGTGATTGACCTTATCGCTGCCCGACTGCGCCCTAATCAAATTCTCGAACGTAATTCTGCGTAGAAAAGGAGCGTAGAGACCACCGAAGATGCCGTGCCAGTAGGCGTCGTTGCACTGACCTTTCCAGAGCTGCACAAGCGGCTCTTTGTTCCGATCCTCGCCCAAAGCATGAATTTCCGAACTGAGATCGAGCATTTTCGAATACATGCGGGCACTTTCCGGATACTTTGCGAGGAAGAGACGCCAGAATCCACGGTGAGGGATTTGATCTCTCGGACTGTCCCTGCCTCGATGTGCCTGGGGATGGAAGGGAATGGACCATTGCATCATCTCGGCGTAGGTTGAAGCTGGGAGGTAGATCCTCTTCCTGGGTAAATGGGATTTCAAATAGTCTGTAATTCGTACCGTTTCGATCCGATCATCCCCGCCGATTTCCGTGAAAAAATGATCCAGCCAACCCTCTTCGTAGACACGCTCGAAGGTATTTGGCCAGGCTCCGAATTTCTCACCGTCGTCACCGTAAACTGCTATTCCTCCTATCGGGGCATTTTTTAGAAACGATCGAATGGAAGACACGCTCCTGAAGGGAATCAGATATCTCAGTTTCTTCAGTATAGGAAATACTACCACAGCTTTTCCCCGGCTTTCCACCAAATAGGATTCAAAGCAGTCCGATTCACTCAATCCTACACTTTCGAAGCTGACATCGTCGATGAAAGTATGACTGGCGTTCACGTCCGAAAGGATTTCCGGAAGGTGAGGCTCCCACGCTCTCTCGGCCGTCCAGAATCCACGTGGCTCGACACCGAACAGCTCTTTCACGCGGTCTGCTAGAAGAGTTGTTTGTCCCGAAATGTCCACATCGGGAATGACAGAGATGACCGGCTCGAAAAAAGCTCCTCCGACTAACTCGACCTGACTACGATTGACTAGTTTCCTCAGAAGATCTAGAAACTCGGGATGATACTTGCACGTCCAATCCAGGAGAAAACCAGTGTAATGCAGATTGACCAGAATTTTCGGATGCATATCGAGAACTTTCAAGAAAGGAAAGTAAGAGGTCTGGAAAATCTTCTCAATGATTTCGTCCTTGTTCCCCACTGGCTGATGGTTGTGAATAACGAGAGCAAAATTGATCTTTCCTTGAGTTGCCAAGAACACGACCCACGAGCCGGAACGAGCGTTTCCAGGATCAGTAGTCTTCCAGAATTGATTTCAAT
>JASHXQ010000193.1 GCA_030043455.1 Nitrososphaerales archaeon
TTTTGCTCGTAATTGCCAGAGTACCCCATCATCTTCAAAGTCTGGAGCATCTCCTGTTCCAAATCGTCGAGAGCGATCCGGCACAGATCGAGAAACTTTTCTCTTGGAGTGGTCTTTATGCTAACCTTGTATTTTTTCTCGGTGTAAATCTCCACGGGCAGACCGTTACGGTCAATCCCGATTGGGAACAGCACCTCGAAACCCCTCATGCGGGCTGACCGTGCAATCATGTCGATCTGCGCATAGTGTGACGCACCGCCCACGTGCCAGGGTCTGCCCGACGGATAGGGTGGAGGAGTGTCCATGACGAAAAGCGGTTTTGATGAATCAACATTGAACCTGCCCAGCAATCCCTCCCTTTCCCACTTGGTAAAGGTCGCCGGTTCGAGAGATTTGTCCCAGGACTTTACTTCCGCGAGAGGGTTCTGAAAACCCTCTTCCCCCGGAAGAGCTACGGGGCGATAGGGCTGAGATTTTTCCACTTGTTTCTGTTCGCTCATCTTGCCTGGTTCCAGTTTTGATGGACTATACGCGATAGCGGAGGATGGCAGAGACACCTCCAAAATTCTTCAACATTGCTCCTCCCTCGGTTTTAGAAGAGATCACTTCTACCTTTGCACCGGAATCTACGGCAGCGTCTGCGAAGTAATCCACGAGGTCCCTCTCTGTAATTTCCACCTCGTTGGATCCGCACTTGGGGCAAGTGAGTAGCGCCTGTTTCCCATTTACAATCTGCGCGCGCGTCACAAATTTCTCGGTCACGTTCCCACAGTTTCTGCACGTAGCCTTAAGGTAGATTATGTCTGCGTCCTCGTTGATGATGATCGTGTCCACGGCCGATCGTTTTAGGGCGTTAAGGATATCCTGGACACCGTAGATCGCGAGCCCGGAATCGGAATTGATTTCACGGAAGAAATTGTCGACAAGTTTCTTCTCCTCGACGACGCGAACGCTTTCAAGTAGCTTCTCAGATCTGCCGATGGTTTCCCTCACTCCTTCCCTGCCAGCGTATCCGGTGTCCAAGACACCGACGATTGCATTCTGCAAACGATAGTCCAGATACCCATCCTTCACGAACTCGTCCTTGGTGGGACCAGGGCCACTCACGATCAACCCCTTCACGGGCTGAGACTCGAGGAATGATTTCTTGACGTGGTCTGCAAGCCGATTGAAGTAGTCGGTGAGTTCCATCTCCCGGAGACGCTCATAACGCCTCGCCGATTGACCGCCCTTGCGAGTCTTTCCAGAAACCCCGGAAGTAATCGTGTCGACGACATCCCAAGAATCCCCCGAAACGATTCCCAAGCCTGCTTCGGTTGCATCCATCGCGAGCACCCCGATGATGTTCTGTTCCCTCAGCATTTCCCGAAGGGGATCCAGATGGAAGTGGTCGTCGCACCGATAGAGGTAAACAGAGACGGGTTTCTGTGGCAACACCTCGAACAGCTCGATGGTTTCATTGCCTGGACCACCGGGGCCGGGAATGGCCCCGCAGAAGATTACGATGCCGTTCTCAGGGGTCTGCTTGTACAGCCTCAATCTGGCCATGGTCTTGGTTAGGGCGTCCTGCACGTGGTTGCGGGTGGTGTCAGACTTTATGTTGGAGGCAGTACCGCTCTCCTCTCGAAGCGCGGCGATTGCTTCGTGAACCGGTTTCTTGGGAGGCAAATAGAGACTGACCAGTTCTGTCCCCCTGCCCGTCTTCGTCGAGAGATCCGCCAGTAGCTTGCGAATTCGATAAATCGCTACGGAATCATACTTTCGTCCGTTACCATCACTAGGCAGTAGAAAGACACCCCGGAGAAGAAGCTAGTCAGCTGACGCTAGCCGCAGCTAGCTTAGAAGAATCAAAAAGTTCGCTTAGAAAGTTCAAAATTCTTCTTCTCCGGAGTTTAGGTCAATCTATCCTTAAAAACGCACCGCCTGAAGCTGGAGGAGCTGTCAAGGAATCTTTGTGGCTTTTCTTTGATATCGGCGAGACCCTCCTCTCCGAAAATAGTTTTCACACTGCGCGAAATGATGGTCTTTTTCTAATTCTAAAAGCCCGGAAAAAAGGGCTGACCCGAGCTGCCTTCGACGCCGCTCACAGGCGGGCGATCCTCTCGCGACCAGGTGGTGAGGCTTCCCGCGTTAGGGCTATCGCCCGGGAGGTGGTGGGGCCGGCGGAGTATTACCAAGCAGTGCAGGAATATTATGAGAAGGTCGGAAATTCGTTGGTGAAGATCTTCGAGAAGGATCCCAACAAAATGTTTCGACCCTACCCAGAGGTAAACAGAGTGCTCTCTACTCTCTCCTCTCGGCATTCCCTTGCGGTCATTGCTAATCAGCACCGAAGCGTCAGGGAGCATCTGGAAAAAACGTGGGGCATCGCGAAATACTTCAAGTTCATGATCCTCTCGGAGGAAGTGGGATTCAGGAAGCCCGATCGGGAGATCTTCCTCCTTGCTCTGGATAAAGCACGAGTCGACGATCCTTCGGAAACTTGGATGATCGGTGACCGGGTGGACACCGACGTCGGGCCTTCGAGGTCCCTCGGGATGAAGGCCGTGAGGGTGCTCCACGACTCGGAAACGTCAATCATCCCCTCGGTGTCGGAGGTTGAAATTCCAAACTTTCAATTCAAAAATCTGACTCCGCTAACCAACCTATTTTGAAGAGCCGCAATACGTGCCTACATAATCGCGCGTCTTCTTCTCGGCAGCCGTCAGATTTTCAGGGGAAATTCCCGGGACCCCACACATCATAAACAAAACTTCTCGGCTAGCTTCGGTGACCTTGCTTTCGTCGGCATCCCGGTAGGGATAAACGGCAACCAATTTCTTCGAAGAAAAATCTTCAATCACCACCTCGACGCCGGTCAAACTTATGGGGGAGCTCATGCCGATGCCGGCAAACGATTCTCCTTTGCTCGCGGTCCTCATGAAGAGTCTGAATTGATCTACTTTGGATCGGTCAAAGGCTGCGACGGAGACCATCGTTTCGGCGGAAGCGAGGTTGTAGGAATCTACGAGGGTATTGATGTTCGGAAGATCTCTGCCTCCGATAATTCTGCGCAGCAGAGCTTCACCCGCAGGTCGGGTCTTCGTTGGGTCGATCCCGACGTTCCAGTAGAAATCACGGTACGCTCTAATCACCGGAAGATCTCGAACCGCATCCAAGGAAATCACACTCCTTCGGATTTCTTCCTGCTTGGATTTTTTGAAGGTCTCCAGCTCATCAGAGTTCCTTCGAATCTGCACCGGCAAACTGAATTCCAATACGCCTAAACCAGGATATCTTTCGAGAAGTGACCGTTGTATCTCCAAGGGGATTTTCTACTGCCTCCCACAAGGAGTCTAGCCGGTGGTCCCCCAGTCCATGAGTGTTTTTTGATCTTCCTCTTTTTTCTTCAGGCTGGAAACCCGCACTCCGATCAAACGGACCTTGCGTTCGGAGTCGTAGAACTCTGAAAGCATTTTCTCGCACTCCCGGAGAAGTATTTCGAGCGAAACCGTGGGAGCACTGAGGGATTTGGAGCGGGTGTGGGTTTGGAAGCCCGTAAAGCGGATTTTTATTCCAATGTTCCGAAAAAGATAGTGCTCAGATTCGACCCGAGAGAAAACGTCCTTCGCCACCTCCTCCATGACTTCCTTTATCCTGGAATAGTCGCCTTCGTCTTCCATAAACGTGGTTTCGCTGGAGATTGACACCGGATCCCAGCTTTCTACCACCTCACTCTCATCAATACCGTCTGCCACGTTCAAAAGCCAGACAGCAGATCTCCCGAAAGCGTCCTTCAGATCATCCATTGGCACCTTGCGCAACTGCTCTATGGTTTCTACATGGAATTTCTCGCTCAAGGTTTTCTGAGTCACCTTTCCCACGCCAGGGATTTTGGATACCGGTAATTTTCCGAGAAAATCTACCACTTCTTTGGGCTTTACAAGCGTCAGTCCATCCGGCTTGTTCATGTCTGTCGCAATTTTTGCGACAACCTTGGACTCGGCGACACCCACCGAACACGTGATTCCCTGATTGTCGCGTACTGCTTTCTTGATTTCACTGGCAAGTCTTCGAATGGCGTCTTCCTCCGACAGCCCCAGATCTCCCGAGAGCTGGCTCAATCGCGCACCGACATCCAGGTACGCCTCATCTATGCTCACCTGCTCCGTGAGATCTGCAAAATTTCTCAACAGCTGCATCACTTTTCCAGAGACCTGTCCGTAGAATTCAAAGTCAGGACGGACATAGTGCGCCTGCGGGGAAAGATCCCACGCGCGGGAAATCGGCATACCCGACTTGAGGCCCTGTTTCTTTGCGATGTAGTTGCACGCCAGAACGACTCCGCGTCCCTTCCCCTCCCTTGGGTCAGCTCCCACGACAAACGGTTCTGTCTTCATTTCCGGGTGACGGCTGAGCTCGCAGGAAGCATAGAAAGAATCCATGTCAACGTGGAAAATGGTGCGAGAGAATTCCCGCGGAGGCGAGCTCAAGATTTTACAGATGAATAGTCAAAAAAGGATCGGAAAATAAAAGTCTCTATTTTCGCAGTGAATCTGGCATTCGGTTTAAAAGCACCGAAAACAGGGTTTGGATTTCAAACCTGATTAATTTTGCAGGGCGGAGACGATTTTCCCGGCTCGCAAGTCCCTATCAGGGAAAGGCACCGCATCTTACCTTGGATACTCTTGGGTATTGCGCTTGCAATCGTCGCGCTTTACGCTGCGAGCGTCTGGTTGAACTGGACCATCCTCGAGACGATGTACAGCAACAAGGCGGGCCTAGACTGGTTCGGGATCAATTTCTACGGTGGTCTCACCTTCGTTGTGGCGGCATTTCTCGCGCTACTCTTTGTGAATCCCTTTCCCCGAAGGAGTGATCTCTTTGAGTCCTTCAATGCTCTAATTGGTCTGCAATATCGACAGGCGCCCTACGGGGGATATGGGGGCGGGATGCCCCAACGGCGCGTACGTCCAATGTACATCCGGCCGTCCAAGCTGCTCTGGGGTTTTTGGCAGTTCCTGAAATGGACGATCCTATTTGCGATTTTCGTCTCGAACAACGGTTTTCCGGGTTTTGGCAACCTGACCATGGTGGTGGACATGGCCCTCAAGGGGTACGGCAGCTGGAATCTTGTTCCTGAAGTAGCTTTCCTACCACTCAATCCGGGGTCGGCCCAGGAAATAATCAATCTGATTCCGACGATGGAGATACAATACCAGCTTTTGGTCTACATCGCGCTTGTCCTGATGGTGGTCATCGCGCTACGCTTCTTCCTCAAGTTCATCCGGGATGTGGTAATCCGGGCGGGGGACAAGTGGCTCCGCGATATCTTCGTGGCTCTCTCTGCTGTTGTCTTCTCCGTTTTCGTCGGGATTCCATACTGGGGGATGGATGTCACCATTCCGTACGAGTGGGGAGCCGTGGCAACGGTCCTCGTAGCGTTTGTCGCCATGTCCGTTTTCTTCCACCTCAGCTCCTCCAAGGAATCCATCCCCTTTGCCCAGAGAAGGAGAACCGCCCTAATTGTGGCTGCTGCGATCATCATTGTGCTCCTGGTCTTCAATATAGGAGCTGTCACGTATTTTCGCTTGAACTTTAACAACAACTACATTGCATACCAGTGGGATCCCCTCGTCTCAAAGCAGGTGCAGGTGGCGAGCTACGCCGCTGGAATCCAAAACATCTCGTACTCGGGCATTGACACCATCCCTCAGGGGAATGCTTCTCTTACCTTGCCGCTGATTCGTAACTGGGATACGAACTCTTCTCTCACCCAGAGCCAGAACCAGATAGGAGT
>JASHXQ010000194.1 GCA_030043455.1 Nitrososphaerales archaeon
TAGCCCCCCGTGACTAGTTTTAAGATGGGATTTTTAGGACATAGCGAACTATCATGTCGAGCAAGACCAAGCAGAACGACGTTGATCAGCTGATCAGGACGACCATAGGTCAGTTCAAAGGAAGCGAGACAGACGAGGATCTGAGATACGTGACTGACAAGTGGCTTGAATTGAAAAAGTACCAGTACGGCGATTGGGTAAACTCTTCCATTTCCCTTTTGGCATTGTTTGCTGCGGTCATTGCGATCTTGATAGCAACTCATTCTCTTTCAAACATCGAGTTTCTGGTAGTGTTGGTCGCGGCTTCTTCACTCTTTTTTGTCTACCTCGCTAATACCCGCAACTTTCCAAAAGAGACAGACAAAGCTCTCCGGACATACATTGAACTGAGAAAAGCTCATACGACGTCGTAGCGCAAGACCAAACGTTGCAGGAGTGACGGCCCTCACAGTACAGCTGCAATCGAAATAGCTGCGATTTTAAGACAAACCAAGTTGGCCCCACGAGGTATTGGACCGGCGAAGTCGAATTCCTGGAAGCAGGCAGAAAAGAAATGGAGAGTTAGACGAGCGGGAGACGCAACAGGAAGTTTAGGCGTTTTGGCTCATTTCTTTTTCTAATTGATCAGCCCGGTGCGACTCTTTGAATCTTGTCTGATCGTCGACAGCAGAACGATGTTCCGGGAGATCTGGCTTTGACATTCTCGTGTTAACTCCAAAGCTAGTAAGAAAAAAGCAATCGAGAGCAAGGCGTATTTCTTTCGCCGATAAGCAACCAGTGAGACAAAAAATATGGCTAGGGAGAGAAGAGTAATCGCGATTTGTACAACTAGATTTTCAAGATAGACTAGCGATATAGATTGTAGCACCTGGGACAAAGGCCCACCCCATTTTTCGGCTGAATACCGATACCAGCAGATTAAATTAGTTTCCAACGTTCGTAGATTGATCAGGTTTCGCTTCTTGATCCATAATGCCTAACTACTTTTTCAATTAGGGCTCGGTGGCATCCATGGTTCCGCTAGTTTGGTTGTGGGGGATTGCAGCCTCCATGGCGGTGCTAACTGCCTGGCTCATAAAACGAAGCGTGTCCGCCGTAACGATCGCGGATCGGGCGGTCGTTTTCTACCTTCTCGTGACAATGGGAAGCATGTTCGGTGGAGCGGTGATCTATCTGCTTTCCCCAAGCGGTACGAGTTTACTCGAGGCTCTCGGAGTAAATGCGGCTCTCATGCTGGGAGGAGCCGTCGTGGTGCTTCGTTATTGGGAGCAAAAATATTCGGATGAGGAACTATCCGGAACCGTCCAGGTAGCAGCAGAGGGAGGAGTTTCTGGCTCCAAGACAATCTTGAGAGCTGAATCGAGCGAAACCGCAGCTCCCATGAGTATCCCGATGCGTGTATCCCTCGTAGTCCTCGTCTTGCTGAGCGAATTCTTCATGGGGTGGACCTTCGTTCTGGCTTCAGGTGCGTCGAGTGTTGCCTCGGGATCTTGGCTCAATGTTGTAATCGCGACCTTTGACGGGGTGGTGGGTTCCTACTGGTTTATCTTCACCATGGTACTCGAAATGGCGCTCTCCGTTTATCTGTTGAGACACGATCTCTCCAAAAGCTTCTTCGTCATTGTGCTGCTGCAATCCCTCGTAATGTTCTTCGCGCCCACGGCGATCAACAACTCCACGTGGGTCACCTCCAGCATCTATCTCGGGAGCGCGGTGATGATCGGGCTTCTGATTTTTCTTTACGAGTACCTCTTCAACAACAGGATGATCTCGTCCGGGATCAGGGAGTATTTCGTGGCGCTAATGTCCATTTACGCGCTGATGATGGCGGGTCTCTACGTCTGGCTCGTGCTGGGCAGTTCACTCCTTTTTGTCATTTCCATCATCTCGGAGATGGTACTGTACTTCAGTGCGGTTCTCACCGGAAAGAGGATCGAAGCCTCTCCGGCAAAATCCTGGATGCTCGATCCGCGTTGGGTCTTCGCCTTTTTGGGGATGACCTTCGTGGCGGAGTATTTCATGGGAGGCCTCTTTGACATTGAGTATTACGGTATGGGGTTTGTATCCGGCATAAGTCTGGTCCCCATTGCCGGATCCGCCATAGATCAGCTGGGTGCCGCCTTTTACAATTTCATTTCCTATTTCGCGACAATTACAGGTTCGGCCTGGTTCCTGATCATGATGGGCATCGAGATGGGAGCGCTCGTCGTATTCAAGATAAGAATAACGAGGGAGCTTGAAACCAGAATCAGACTCGTACTGGTTCTCGTCGCGTACTTCGTCTACTCGATAGCCCTTCCGTCGTTCATTCTATCCAACCCGGCATCTATCCCTTTTGTGGGCTGGAGCATGGGTGTAGGGACAGCCGGCGCCGTTGCCCCGGCGGTGCTGGGTGCGATCATCGGCACCTACATCATCACGGGAGTGCTTTCATTCCTGTTTGGAAGCCGGCAAACGTGCTCTCTGTTTTGTACCGCCGCGCTGATGTACCAAGGCACATTTTATGACTCCATGAAGGAATTCAACCGATCGTCTACGATCGGCAAGAAGTTTCTGACGAGTCGCATCTCCGGTCTCTACAAGGTGATCGCGACACTCGTCATAGGATCGATAGTGGTCGCGACGGTCGTGTCTTACCTCAATTCCGTGGGCATCATCAGCGTGTCATTTTTTGGAACCGATATCGCATACTTCCTCTACATTTTCTATTTCAATTTCCTGTGGTACATCCTTTTCGTCACGATTCCGTTTGTCGGAACTTATGGTTGCGTAACCACGGGGATGTGTCACATTGGTTTATTCAATCAATTCGTGAGCAGGTTCGGTCTTTTCAGATTGAAGGTGAAGGATCCTGCGGTGTGCGTCAAGTGCGAAACGAAGGATTGCGCCAAAGCCTGTCCCGTAGGATTGACCGATCTTCCGGGAAGTTTCATCAAAAGCGGTCAATTCAGGAGCCACAAGTGTATTGGAGTCGGAGACTGCGTTTCAGCTTGCCCATACGAGAATGAATACATCTATGATGTACGCGGTTGGTTGAGAGAGAAATTTGGGGGAAAGGGGAGAGATGTTACAACTGGTAGAACGCATCTCCCAGTAATTGGTTCTCCGGGAAATGCGCTCGGACCGCTCCGCCACAAGGCGCACAATCTGGAAACCTGAACTCTTTTTCTTAATCCTGGTGTTAACACCACCGGTTGCACTTTTATCAGCCTTAGACCCTTCCTTCTTGGAGGTATGGAACTGATGTATAGCTACTTTTGAGTGCAAGCTAGTCCGTTGCGTGGCAGGAGCTTGTCAGAGAAAAATTGAACCTAGTAGCCGGGTGAACATGAGTCAAGAACGATTTTTTGAACAG
>JASHXQ010000014.1 GCA_030043455.1 Nitrososphaerales archaeon
ATAAAAGATTTCTCGGAGGTCAAGCAACCAACTCATCTACGAAATCAAAAAGCAACTCGTGGAACTCCTCTGGCCGATCTAGATAGACCGCATGCCCTGTTCCCTTCACGATCAAGAGTTTGGAGTTATGGAGCAATTGCTTGAGCTCGCGACCTTTTTCCTCTACAGGAAATACTGTATCCCGGTCACCCCAAATGAGCAAAACCGGAAGATCAAGACCTTCAAGACGTTCCTGGTCCACTCCAGAAAGCGATGGGGCAATTAGTACCAGCCCTAAAATCTGGTCGTTTCTTTCAAGAGCATAAGTGAGTGCGAAGGCTCCGCCCATGGAGGGTCCAACAATGATCAGCTTTGTTTTGGAATCAATGCCAGCTTCCCGGAGAACTTTTTCCAGCAAGGGAACATAATTCTTCAATTCGGACAAGTTTTTCTTCTGAGTCCCCGTCTCTTTTCTTCTTGGGAGATCGACTCCGAGATATGGGGTGCGGCGGCGGGAGAGTTCTATGTAAGTTCCGATCTTCGTCCAAGTGTCCAAATTGAAAGAAAAACCACGGAAGAGCACGACGACAGGTATTGCCGGATCAGCTCCCAAATTGGGCGAGAGCTTCACCCGAAACTTGATCGTGTCAATCACAAGATATTTGGGGGTAATCTCCTGCGTCGTTGTCGCCCTAACTTTTTGAGCAAGAAACAAAGTATCCTCCGGACAGAACTTTTCTTATTTCCTTCACTTCAAATCCTGTCTCTTCCAGTTTATCTTTGAGGTGATCTGAATCCAGGAAGTTAACTTGGGTGGCTCGTCGTTCAAAAAAAGATCGCCCGGCGCCCGGACCGGAGTCCTTGATGACCAAGAACCCACCGTGTCTCAAGACGCGATGGATCTCAAAAAGCGCCATGTCTTGGTCTTTGAAGTGATGAAAGGAACTCACGGCATAAATCTTCGTGAAATAGAACTCTGGAAATTGGATCGCTTCTGCGGTCCCATCGAAAGCCTTTACCTCGGGATATTTCTTTTTGATATAGTTCACCCTTTGCGGATCGGGCTCCAGAGCGAACACTTCATCGCACCGCTTTGCGATTTCCTCGGCAATGACGCCTGTCCCGGCCCCCACATCTAAGATGATGTCTTCTTTTTTGGGGGACAAGATTTGAATTAGCTCAGGAAGAAAACTCCGGACTTTTCGTTTTCTCAGCCAGGCCGATAAGGTAAGAGATAGATCGGACAGCTCGATCACAAGCTTCCAAGATCGATCGGATCCTACAGTATGTCGTTTGACAAACCTTTCCATCTCTTGAACAGGTCGTTCTCTACCCCGGCGATGTCCAAAACCTTCCCCACGAGATGATCCACGATCTGTGCAACAGTCTTCGGCTTCTCGTAGAATCCAGGCATGGCTGGCAAGATACACACTCCGGCTCTAGACAGACGTTCCATGTTCTCGATGTGAATCAAAGATAGAGGAGTCTCTCTCGGTACCAGGATCAGCAGTCTTCTTTCTTTCATGGTAACTTCAGCTGCCCGTAGGAGAAGATTGTCCGATACGCCCGAGGCGAGAGCTCCGAGGGCGTGCATGCTACAGGGTATTATTACCATTCCATCCGTTCTGAAAGACCCGGAAGAGATAGCGGCAGCAATATCGTTATGTCGATAGACTTTGGTAGCGAGCTTTTCAACCGTGGGGACGGCGTAATCTGTTTCGGCTGTGATCGTAATTTTCGCAGCGAGGCTCATTACCAGATGCGTTTCAATCTTGGCTTTCCTCAGAACCTCGAGGAGACGGATGCCATAAATTACACCACTAGCTCCGGTGATTCCCACTACAAATCTTCGATTTTTCTCCAAGGATGTAAGAAACCCCAATGCCATAATTGACTTTGCTGAATTTTAACTGAATTTATTTAGGGCGAGAAAGCCTTGTCCTTGGTTTATTTAAGCGGTTTGAAGATCGGCGTGCACAGTTGCGAGAACCCGGATCAAGCTCTCCATCATTTCGGTAAGCTCTGTGTTGTGGATCAAAAAGCCGACATCCATTCCCTCATCCCTAATATCATCCGGTTTCAGATCGGTCACCAAGACATACTGTTCATCTACTAATATGACCTGTATCGGAGCTGCCGAAGGAAGTAATGAAATTGAAGAATTCTCGATCTCTCTCATGTTCTGAATGGTCGTATTGAAGACAGGTTCGTCTATCGTAGAAGTGAATACCTGAAGCGACATCCCCAATCTCGCACGCTCGAAAAGAATCCCTGACATCTTGGACAACCTGATCAAGCCATTGGCTGTCGTCAGCACTACGACCTTTTTCCGACAGTTCTGGAAGAGCTCCCTGACCTTTCGGGTAACGACGTATCTAGGGGTGTATCTCAAAACCTTTGAACGGAGAGTATCCGCACGCTTGACTAGTGCAACTGATTTGTGAATCACTTCCAGTTCATTCAGAGCTTCAATCCCTTGCTTGATCCTTTTTTCTTCCTTCTCAAGAAGAGGAACTAGCACATCTTTGGGAGATTTTGCCACGTACACCTTTAGATCGTCTTCGCTCTGCTCTAGCAGACCTCTCTCCACCAGCTTTCGAACCGCACCGTAGACCTTCGTTCTCGGGACGCCCGCCACGATTCCTATTTGATTAATCGTTGCCGGTCCAGTTTGGAGCGAAGCGAGAAAACATCTGCTTTCATACTGTGACAGACCTAGAGAAGCGAGAGCGTTTAACTGAGTCTCGCTCGTGCTGGTCTCTAAAGTAGAAGACGCTGGGAGCAAAAAATAAGATTCTACTCTTTTAGGCAAATTTCCAAGACTAGTTTAAGCCTTTCCCTTTTGGTACTTTCAAAGAAAGCTTTTTCTCGCCCGGACTTTCTTCTCAAAAATCCTGGAAGCGACTCGTGGTACATGTTCGAACATGAAGATGCAAAAATAACTTGGTTAGGTCATGACGGATTTAAAATCGAAAGTGGCGGAGAAATTCTTGTAATTGATCCCTTCAAACTGAAGCACAATGTACCTGCGGATTACGTACTGATTTCGCATGAGCATTTTGATCATTTGAATGAAGAAGATCTCAAGAAGGCCGTGAAACCGAAGCAGACCGTCATCGTCTCTATCGCTGCTGCGAGGGAAGAAGTGAATAAGGTTTCACCGAAGGAATTCAAAGTGATCAAGCCCGGCGATCGAATTGTGCTAGGCTCTTTCGACATCCGCGCTATTCCTGCGTATAACACGAACAAATTCGCCGAGCCCGGAAAGCCCTTCCATCCAAAGTCGGATGGCAAGGTGGGTTATATCGTCACGACTAAGGGCGGTGTTTCAATCTACCATACCGGAGATAGCGACCTTATTCCGGAAATGGACAATTTGCGCCCTGAGATTGCGCTTTTACCAGTTTCCGGGACCTATGTGATGACAGTGGACGAGGCAGTTGAAGCGGCGAGTCGGATCAAACCCAAGATAGCGATCCCCATGCATTATGGAGCGATCGTGGGCTCCGAAGAAGACGCTAGAAAATTCAAGAATTCTGTGCGAGGCGTCGAGGTCCACATACTTACTGCAGAATAGCTATCTCAGACTCTGATGAGGGCGCTCTGAGAGCTGGGGCGTCTCGCTAACGATTTCATCGTAGGAGGTCACGCAATCGTGTCTTCGATATAGCTTGAGATCAAGCTTTCCCGCAGAGGAAATTTTCGAAGAAATCCGATCTCTCAGAGAGTAATTTAGCTCGTATCCCACCGAATGTCTTCCAAGAAGGGCGGATACCTTGCTCGTTGTTCCTGACCCTAGAAAGGGATCAAGAACAGTTTCGCCGTAAAAAGAAAATAGTTGAACAATACGTGAGGCGAGTTCATCCGGAAAAGCCGCAATACCTTTCTCGAGGGGGTTATTGGTGGGTAAAACGTTCGTGATTTGCCAAACAGTCAAGTTCCACTCATTCTGGTTGATCGATTGACTATCTATGCGTGAGGCATCCAGAATTTTCTGATCCATTTCTCGGACCTTCTTGTAATCGAACCGTCCTTTTTGGAAAATGAGAATGCTTTCTTGGATATTATCGGGATAGAAGTACATGGGGTAGGGGTGCTGGATGACGACGCCGGATCTCCTGCTGATTCTTGAGTACCCCTTTGGCTTCACCCACATTATGCGATCGCGATAACGAAATCCGGTCTCTCTCATGATTCTCGTTGCGTCAGATACAATAGGAAGCTTCTCACCATCCACCAGCATGTCGTCAATCACAAAACAAACGATTCTTCCATCTCGAACCACCCGGTACAACTCATCAGCAACTTTGGAGAGTAATCCCAGGTACTCGTCATAGTCCCGATACATCCCCGCGTAATCAAAAGGAGCGTTATAGTAAGGAGGAGAAGTGACAACGAGATCGACGGATTCTCTGGCGAGTTCATGCATGTCTCTGCAATTTCCAAAGATGACTTTGTGGTGCGTATGTCTAGTCGCGGTAGCAATGGTTGCGATGGTCGCCAAGGGGATGGATCTTCCAGCCTTCTGCGATGGCCCGATTAAGAATAGAGTCAAAGTCAAAATTCATTGGTCTTTTGCTTGAACCGAAAGACGGGCCAAGACAAAACAAGTAATATATCTCCCCCGAAAAGTCGTGAATCTCCAACCGTTAATCCTAACCTATAATGGCGCCAATTGAGAGAAGACTGAAATTGAAATACGTCATCTATTATGAGACAGAGTTTGGCCGAGTTTCTGCGGAAAGTGAAGATCCCGATGAACTGGTCTCAGCGCATCCAAAATTAAGAGACATTGCCAGCCGGCTATCCAGCAAATCTCAAGCCGTACGAAAAGGAGGAACCACGAAACTTTCTCGAACTCGATCGACAATGTCGTCCAAACTTCCTGAGACCACCGCAGCTCTCAGAGAGCTCGAGTCAAAAGTCGTAAACTCAAAATTCTTTGAGCAACCGAGGACCACCGGTGAGACACGCGAAAAGCTTCACGAGCTCACTGGGAAATATTTCGCGAGTCGAAAAGTAAGCCAGGCGCTTGGAATCTTGAAGGATCGCGGCGCACTGAGAAGGAAAGGAAAGAGAAACTTTTTCCAGTATAGCCTCAGCTAGCTGCGACTCTGCTGGTTACTTGAGGAGCTTCCTGAGCCAGATCCAGACCCACCCTTGGATCCGCTCGCTTCCTGAAGATCCTTCACCCCTAGTATGCCGTATGGAGGAACGGCCGAACTAGTCCCGGCTGTGGGCATATTTGTCGGGACCAGCATCAGGGTGCCCCTTCCTTGCAACCCCAGCTCGTAGAGAATGTTCATCCATCGGAGTTCCATGGCTCTGGGATTTGCGGAATACAAATTCGCTGCATCAACCATCTTCTGCGCCGCTTGGAATTCTGCTTCCGCAAGCGTAACCCTGGCTCTCCTTTCCCTTTCAGCTTGAGCCTGCCTGGACATAGCCTCCTGCAGGTTCGGTGGAATCGCAATGTCCCTTATTTCCACAGCGGTTACCTTGACCCCCCAATTTTCGGTCTTTGAATCGATGATCGTTCTCGCTGAAGCACCAATCTTCTCGCGTTCGTAGAGAAGATCATCGAAGCTCACCCCACCGATCGTTTCCCTGAGGGTAGTCTGTGCAGCAAGCTGAGTCGCAGCGCTATAGTTCTCCGCATTCAATACCGCTTTTTGGACATCCACTGGTTGAAAATACATCACCGCGTCAACGTTAACGGGAACGTTGTCCCGCGTCAGAGTTTGCTCTGTCCTAAATGAGGCAACCTGTAGTCTCGTGGAAATGATGTAAGGAATCTTGCTTATGAAAGGAGGCACATAGATCACTCCCGGTCCTCGCAACCCTCTGTATCTTCCTAGAGTAAGAAGAGGCGCCCTCTCCCATTCCTTCAGAATCTTAATGCCGGAAAGGAAGATCGCGAGGACAACAATAATGACAAATACAACTACTGCAAGAGTAGCAAGATCAACCAATTTGCGATGTACCTGGCTCTTGTAACTGTACCTTTTGCTTTATGGGTTCTGGTTCAACGTCCAGCGTCAAGCCAGTTCTCTTCACTACGACTACCCTGGCCCCGATCTCAATTTTGTTAATCGCTGTACCCGATGTCCGTGCCTTCCAAATGATCCCATCAACTGACACATCTCCCTCTGGTTCGAGAGAACGCGTAACTATCCCAGTCTTGCCGACTAGGGTCTCAGAACCGGTTACCGGTTTCTTTCGGATGGCTTTCCCCACCCACCTCGTGTACATAGCCAGAAGACCTCCCACGACTAGAAAGACCCCCAACTCCACGAATTGAGCATCTCCAAAAGGAGAAGGAGAATATGGGATCTGATAGGTTAGAAGCACTGTGCCCAGGACTCCTACCAACAAACCGGCAAGCAACATGAAACCATGACCCGTTTTGAGCTCTAGCACAATCAGCACCGCGGCGCAAGCAAACAGTACGAGCGGGAGGGCTATCGCAGACGACCCGTTCCCGTTCTCGATCGCTTCCGTGCCGATAATCCCAAGGGCAATCAGTACGGCTCCAGCCACTGAAAGAACTATGGTCGGGTGCAGAAAATCAATCACAATCGCTACAATACCGAGAAGTAGTAGAATCCCATCAACCGTTGCATCCGAGAGCAGACTTACGAGCTGTTCTGTGGGAGTTTCGCTAATCGTTACAACCGACGAACCACTAAGGTTTAGCATGGCAATTGTCTGCCCTAAGCTATATGAGCTGGCGTCAGCGACGTGGTATTTTAGGGCATCAGCGTAATCATACGCCACATTGTACGCTGCCATCTGCGTAACTGCAGTGATATTCCGGCCGTGCTCCTGTGCGAGGGCTACCATGAAGGAGATCGCGTAATCGGTCGTGTGGTTTTGCTCGAGGGCGGTACCCCCTCCAAGAATATAGGGAGTCGACGGCCCGATCTGCGAACCCGGCCCCATGAAGATCTTGTCTGTGGCCATCGCGATATAGGATCCAGCTGAAGTCGCCCCAGAGTCATTGCCAACGTAGGTATACACAGGGACGGTGGAATTAGATATACTATCTACGATAGAAATCATATCATTAAGCGATCCCCCGGGAGTATTCATGTTGATGATGATCGCTGCCGCGTTGTCCGCCTCGGCCGTAGCTACGCTTCGCGCGACAAGACTTGTAGCTCCCTGGTCGATAGGAACATCCATCTCGATGACGATCACAGTTTTGGTTTGATCCGTCTGTGAAGCTGCTTGGGTAATCGCACCCCTGTCAAGGGTCGATGCCGCGATGCACATGCACAAGAAGCATAAGGCAAGAACCAGCAACCCAATTCGCCAGATGTTCAGAAGGTTCAAAGTCGATCCAAATTTGTGGTGACTCACTTTTCCAATCCCCTCAATACTACCGGACTAGGAGAAAAAACACGATCCTAGTCAGGAGCAATAAAGGATATTTTGTCGTATATACGGAATTTGGATAAAGCATCCAAAGTCCGGCACTTGAGGAAATTTTCTATAAAAAGCGAAGAATCCCCTCAAGAAAAGAGGACTTTCTCAGTGATTACTTCTTTGCCTTGGACTTTTTCGGAGTAGCCTTTTTTTTCGCGGGTGCAGCTGCCTTCGGCTTCTTCTCGTTCAGCTTCGTAATCACCTTATTCAGTAAAGCTTCCTGCTTGCTCTTAGATCTAGCGTTTTCCTTCGAGATGAAACTCTTCAACGAAGCCACCTCATTTCGCAGAGATGCTACCTGCTTGTCCAGTTTTTTCGAATTCACTTCGTGAGACTTTCGAAAACTGGAAAGATCCTTTGATACACCCTCGACATTCTCTCGCAAAATTCTGAGAGCGGCTCTTCTCCCTCCACCCTTGGACTTAGACTTGGTTTCTGATGGGGCTGCACTTCCACCGGCCGACTCTTGACCCGAGCTACTTCCTTCACTGGCTTCCATTGCACCTGACTCCATGCTCTCACTTTCTCTTCGTTCTTCGGGTTCTGATTCTTCGGAACCCATGTCGCTGTCTGAGACCATTACTCGTTCTCAAGTCCAGAGGAGCAATATGTTCGCTAAATAAGGGTTATTTGTGCATGATTAAGGCCAATTTTCCACCAGTCTAGTGACGATGAATCAACAACACCAACCACTTTTAGGCACAGGTTGTTAGATCAAATTCGAAAACTGGGCATTTTCCGCCTTAATTTTGCTCCGATAAGCTCCCAGTGCCTCTGAGTATTCCTTCAGCGCCGACTCCCTATCAGAGTAATCTTCGAGGTACTCCCTGAAGGCCTTCCTATCGCCCTCCTCTCCCTGTAGCACATGCTGGCCGTCCTTGCCCCTCTTGAACACTCGCTTCTTCGCGATGAGTTTCCTACCCTCGAAGAACTCTAGAGCATCCTTCGTAGGGTAGTAAAAGCCTGACATGGAACCGGTGCGATCAACGAGGCCCATGTAGTAGAGATTCGTGGCTACAATCTGGTGCATCTGGCACCATTTGGTATAGTGCTGGGGTTTGCCATCCTCCACCCAAAGCCGGACCAATACCAATAGCGATCTAACTTCTCTTGCCGAGATCTGATACACCGTTTCTGCAGGCCTCATTTGTCCACCTTTCGACAATTCCAGCTTCCTCAGAGTCTCGTTCATCTCGTAAAGCATCCTCGAGACCTCGAAGGGACCAAGAAAGGAGTCGAAAAACAAGGTGAGTCTTCCCTCCCTGTTCAATCCGCCGCTCCTCAAGTCGCAGACCATGTAGTCACCGGTCTTGAATTTCCACTCGTCAAATTGCGCCTCCGAGATCAGCATCTCAGCTTCGAGAGAGGCATCCTGGATCGCCATCCTCCGGTGCTTCCAGCCATTCCTGGACGTGAAGGGGCCCGCAATCGACTTCACCTTCACACAAACGGAGCCGGAAGTTCCAACTTCGGACAGATTCACAAGATCTTGTAATCCTTTTCTGGATTCGATCGTATCATTTGGCACATCATGAGAAGAAACCTGCAGCTCAGGCATTGGTGGTGCTACGCGCTGATCTTTGTAAGCGAATTCTTATTTTGCCATTTCGGTTAGTCGAACCTTTACCTTCGGAGTGGTAGCCAGCTTGGAAATTCAGATCCGGGACTGCCGGGAGGCAGACTTGAGAAGAGTTACGGAAATAGAGGA
>JASHXQ010000195.1 GCA_030043455.1 Nitrososphaerales archaeon
GCAGACAAGTACCAGATTCCATTGATTTGCGACGAGGTCCAGTGCGGCTTCGGGAGAACCGGAAAATTCTGGGGTTGCGAGACCACAGGAACCACTCCGGACATCATCTGCATATCTAAGGCCGTTGGGGAGGGAATCCCACTGTCCATGATCGCTTACAGGGCAGACTTTGACGAGTCTCTTCCGGAGGGATTCCACTTGGGGACTTATCGTGGCAATCCATTAGCGCTTGCAGCGGGATCAGCGACGATTGATTACATGGAGAGAACTGGCCTTGTGGAAAGAGTTGCCAATACGGGAAAGAAGATTCTGCCTGAATTCGAGAGAATCGCGGGAACTAGCAAGAACGTGGGTGACGTCCGTGGATTGGGTTTCATGATCGGAAATGAAATAGTGACCTCGAAAGATAACAAATCCCCCGGGAAGCAACTGGCTGTAAATATGCGGAAAAAGATGTTTGAAAACGGGCTCTTGATGCACACCGCAGGACATTATGGGAACGTTCTGCGATTCATGGCGCCGCTCGTGATTTCGGACGAGCTCATCCAGAGAGGCCTCGCGATCTACGAAGCGGCCATAAAATCTGCCGCGAGCTAATTATCTTCCAGCAGATTCGTACCCGCATCGGTCAGCCTCGATATGATTCTATCTGAGGCAGAATCGTAACCTGTTGCGATCAGTCCCTTCATTTCTAGGGTTCTTACGCACTGCATCACGGTGAGCCAAGGGACCCTGGTCGCTAGGACTATCATGCTGGGATAATTGGCGCCGGCCTTTATCGCGCGAAGGATGTTTAGGTAAGTTTCAGTTCCCGGTTTCTTCCGGACGAGCACAGTGTTCTGGCGGATAGCCTCTCTTTCCTTTATGGCCCGGACAAACACGCCCTCCTGAGGAGTTTCTGATTGCAGTAGTGTTTTAGTTTCCAATGTTTTTCAACTCTTTTTGTTACGATCTGTGTTACCACTAGGTACCCAAAGGCCCTATTCAGAGATTCAGTCCTCACTGTTTGAAAAGTGCGGTAAATGGAGAAAGTATCCTACGGCCGGGGAAAAACATGCCCCTAGATCGCAAAAGATCGCACGTGGTGAACTATTGCCGCAAGTAAGATTCGAACCCTGATACATCCGAATCAGATAGAAAGATCGGGTGTAAATTTATGCTGGTTTAATTCAGGGCGTTTCTTAGGGCATTGACCCGCCGAACTTTTCGACGATCTGCATTGCAGCGTTACGTCCCGGAACCCCGCTTACTCCTCCCCCTGGGAAGGTACCCGCGCCACAGAGAAAGAGGTTTGGTGCGATTGAGACTTCGTAACCCTTCAGCAAGTCCGGCTCGGGGCGTTCATCAAACATTTGGTAAAAGTCCATGTCCGCATGCATGAAATTTCCCTGAGGGATCATCACGTCTTTTTCCATGTCTTGGGGACTTTTCGCCCTGTGATCTTCTGCCAGTTTCTCCACCCCGGGGCAGTACGAAGAATAAAGCGAAAGGAGTCTGTTTGCCTCCTTTTCACGATCATCATCGGTCCAACTCAGGCCGTAGAGCTTGTAGGGCGAAAATCGCGTTTCAAGAATAAGGCTTTGCTTACCGGGGGGAACAAGAGAGGAGTCTGTGGTTGAATGGATTGCCACCATTAAACCGGGGGATTCGGGGTTCCTTCCGTTGGAGAACTCTGAGTAAGCAGTGGCGAGTGATTCCACCGAGGGCGCGATAAAAGTGGCAGCGCGGTGGCATTCGTTGGGTTCTTTTCTCCACCCCAAGGGCTTGCAGAGATAGTTCGGCAATCCGGAAAGTAGAAAGTCCGCCTTGAACGCGAATCCCGGCGTGACCCGGATTTGTCTGATCTTCCGGTAATCATCGGTGGAGAGGGTATCCTTCATCAATTCGAGCAGTGTCTGTTTCGGATCCGCGTTGGAGACAACGATTTCCGCTTCTACTTCCTTTCCACTTTGAGTTCTCACACCCACTGCCTTCCGCTCACGGATCATAATTTCAGAGACCCTTTCGTTTTCGAGAATCGTCACTCCGTGAGCCTTTGCGGCCGCCGCAAGAGCTTGAGTCAACATCCCCGAGCCTCCTCTGGGACGTGCGAGTCGCTCTGCCCCAATGTGCCAAGCTGATAGCCAGCCGGTATTTGGGGCAGAAGGAGGTAGACCAATTGCCGCGGGCCCCAAAAACGCAATTAGTGCAGACATATAGGGAGTCTCGAAAGCCTCTTCTAGGATGTTTACAAGGGGCAGCTTGCATTCTTGGGTTACATCGTTCAGTTCCTCTTTTCCGAATAGCCCAGACCTCCAGAGGATCGTTTCAAGACTCGCAGGAGCCTGGAGGGCTCCCCGAGCTAAAGCATTACTTACCTTTCCCCACCGCGCATGGAATCTCTCGTACGCCCGAGCATCTTTTTTGGACAGGGACTCTAGGTGTCTGACTGTGCGGTTTATGTCACGATAAAGAAACAGATACCTTCGATCCGGAAAGGGACAGAAAACTGCCGGATCGACCGAATAGTAATGCAGTCCAAAGTCTTCTAAAGAGAGATCCGAAATAATCGGTGTGTTTTGAATTACGTAATGTTCGAAACTATACGTGTTGATTCGCCACCCCGGGGAGACTTCTTCGGTGATCACACAACCTCCAACCGCTCCTTTTTGTTCAAGGAGAACCACTGGAAAGCCTGCTCTGGCGAGATATGCCGCGCAGACGAGGCCGTTATGCCCCCCTCCAATGATCACGACCCGATTTTTTTCGTCCAACCAAACACCCGGAGTGAAGCTGTACTATAGTCTCGACCTTCTCTTGGGTTTATAACATGAATAAGCAAGCTCAGATCGATAAGACGGGAAGAAAGCGCGATGTACTCTCATCGATCTGCAAAATTTTGATTAGATCGAAAGAAGGGGTGCCCTGAATAAAATATGTCCATGAAACTGGTTGGTCAGCCGGTGAAGAGAGTGGAGGACCCGCGGCTGCTGGCCGGAGGCGGGAAGTACCTTGACGACCACCATCCTGTAAACGCCCTTTATGCCGATTTTGTCAGAAGCACTTACGCGCACGCTAAAATTCTAAGGATTGACGGATCCGAGCTGAAAAACCAGGAAGGCTTTGTGGCTTTTTTCACGAACGAGGATTTCAAGGACAAGGTAAATCCCTTCTACATCCCCAAGGAACATGAGGCGCCCATTCCCCGAATCCTACCGCTCGCAGAGGGGAAGGTCAGGTTTGTCGGAGAACCCGTGGCGATGGTGGTTGCAACCAGCCGATACCTTGCAGAAGATCTAGTCTCAGTAGTACAGGTTGAGTACGAGCCCTTGGAAAGCAATGTGGATCCGGAAAAGGCCCTTGAAAAAAATACACCACTGATTTTCGAGGATTGGGACAGCAATCTGCTAAAACGTGCGGAGATAAAGGGTGGCGATCTTGATGCAGCATTCGCCGAGTCTGACATCGTTCTAAAGGAGAGAATCAAGACCCATCGCCACACCGGTGCGCCGATGGAGAATCGCGGGATCTTCGCTCGGTTTGATGAGATAACCGGTCGTCTCGAGATCGCTAGCCAGGTTCAGTTTCCTCACGTCGGGCGCACGCTGTTCTCGAACATTCTGAAAATGTCAGAGGACAAGGTTCGTGTATGGATGCCCGATGTGGGCGGCTCATTTGGATTAAAGAGCCACATCTTTCCGGAGGATGTTTCCGTTTGCGCAGCCGCGCGTCTCCTTCCAGGACGAACGATCAAGTGGATCGAGAAAAGGACAGAGAACATCTCCTACTCAGTACACTGCCACGAACAAATTCACGACCTAGAAGTAGCAGCGAAGAACGACGGTACCATTTTGGGAGTCAAGGACAGAATGCTCGCGGATTTTGGGGCGTACGGGGCATCCCCCTGGGGTGGACTGACTTTTACGATGGTCACCACCGGACTTTTCGTGCCCGGCCCCTATCGTTTCAAGAATTATCTCTTCGAACATATCGCCGTCCTGACCAACAAGACTCCGATGGGATCCATTCGTGGTCCAGGAATGCTCTCGGCGAATTTCGTGATGGAACGAGTTCTAGACATCCTAGCGGAGAAGCTGGGCATCGATCCGTACGAAATACGGGCAAGAAATTTGATCAAGGAGGAGGAGTTTCCGTTCACTACAGCGACAAGTCTGGTCTATGACAAATGTAGTCTGCTCGAGTCTCTAAAACTCGGGGCTCGTACGATCAATTATGAACAATTGCGAAAAGAACACGCCGAGCTTCGGAAACAGGGGATCTTTCGAGGGATCGGAATTGCCTCGCTGATAGAAATCGGGGGGATCGGCTCAGCGATTCTAGGGCCCTCCGGCTCGGTCGCCTTGGGTTACGAAGCTGCTACTGTCCGGGTGGAACCTAACGGTTCTGTAAAAGTGATGACCGGCCTCGCACCACACGGACAGAGCACTGAAACGGTTTTGGCCCAAGCGGTGGCTGACGAGCTTAAAGTTCCGATGGACAAAATTCAGGTCATATGGGGTGACTCTGACACGGTCCCTTACGGAATGGGCACTTGGGGTAGCCGGGGGGCGCCTCTGGGCACGAGTGCTGCTATTCTCGCCTCAGTGAAGGTTCGAGAGAAGGCTATGAAAATTGCAGCTTCGATGATCGAAGCTCGAGTGGAGGACATTCAGCTCTTTGAGGACGGGATTTATTCCGTCAAAGGTGCTCCGAGAGAACTTCGCAATGTGAAGGGCGCGACTCTTCCAGATATCGCAAAAGTAGCGCTTCGCAGACCGGACAAGCTTCCCAAAGGCGTCGAGCCAGGGCTGGAATTTACTTCATTTTTCGAGCCAGAGATTCCGGCTACGTGGAGCAACGCGATGACGTTCTGCGAAGTCGAGCTCGATCGGGAATCAGGTAAATTCAAAATTTTGCGTTTTCTGGTAGTGGAGGATTGCGGGAAGATGATCAATCCCATGGTGGTGGATGGACAGGTGCACGGAGGGATCGTCGAGGGTCTCGGCGGGGCGATATTTGAGGAGATCACTTACACCAATGATGGCCAGATCAACGGGGGAAGTTTTCTGGACTACTTGCTTCCCTCTGCAGTGGAATCGCCCAACATCGAGGTGGAACATCTCGAGACCTATTCAAAGCAAAACCCTTCACAGGCCAAAGGATTGGGGGAGGGAGGCACTGTGGTGGCTCCGGCTGCGGTCGCCAATGCTGTAGATGATGCTTTAAGAAACATGGGTGGGAAGACCATAACAGATATTCCCCTGAAACCCGAATACGTGTTGAAGAAAATTAGAGCGTAACTTGAGGAAATGAAAAATTTGTCAGAGTGGAACAAAGCGAGAAATGGAATCAAGCTTTTGATGACTCCGGGGCCGGTCGAGGTGTCGCCACGAGTACTTTCAGCCCTCGCCCAGCCTGTGATCTATCACTACTATCCCGCGTTTGTGGAATTTTTCGACGAGACTGTGAAGAAGATGGCAAAGGTCTTCCGGGTCGCTGACAAGACCGATGTCCTGATCCTGCAGGGAGAAGGAGTTCTTGGGCTCGAGGCTGCCGTTGTGTGCTCGATCAATCCGGGGGAGAAAGTCCTCGTTTTGGAGAACGGGCCTTTCGGGAAGGGATTCGGAGAGTTTGTCAAAAATGTTGGGGGAGTCCCTGTCTACTACCACGAGGACACTACCAAATGCTTTGACGAAGAGAAAGTGGCAACTTTTCTCGAACAGAACAGGGATGCGGTAGCCATGACCATGGTCCACTGCGAAACTCCAGCGGGACTACTCAATCTCCCGAGTGCCATCTGCAGGAAAGCGAAAAGTCTCGGAATGCTAACTATAGTGGACTGCGTAGCCTCTCTCGGAGGCGCAGACTTTAGACCTGAGGAGTGGGGAATTGACATCGCGGTCAGTGCATCTCAGAAATGCCTGTCGTCACCTAGCGCCCTAACTCCCATGACTGTGAGTCAGTTTGCTTGGGAGAGAATTGAGAAAAAGAAAAAGACCCCGCTGCGAGCGTCTTATCTTTCACTGCTGGACTGGAAGGATACGTGGATATCCCAAAAGAGATTTCCTTTCACTCCCTTCACTTCAGAGGTGAATGCCTTCTCCGCCGCGCTTGACGAGATTTTGGAGGAAGGGCTGGATAACGTGCTTGCTAGACATACCGAAGTAGCGCAGTTTTGCAGGAGAAGTATCTCGAAGATGGGCTTGAGGACGTGGCCGATTAAGGAGGAGTTCAATTCTCCCACCGTGACTGCGATCACTTTACCTGAAAAGGTGAATGATGCTGCGTTGATACAGGATATTGCAAAGCGCCACGGAATTCTGATCGGGGGAGGCTACAAGGAATTGAAGGGTCACGTCTTGCGCATCGGTCATATGGGGTATGCGGCGCAACGAAGTTTCATGGCAGCCACCATGGATGCTCTGGAAGATTCCCTGAAGAATGGAGTCAACATTGCAAAATAGCTAATGCCGAGTGCCTAACCCCACTAGATTTTTATTCGCTGATCATGTGTCCATTAGCTATTGAAGCCTGGGAAAAGAGCTAGACAGCTGGGATTATCGCGTGCGATTATCATTGTTATAATTATAGTCATTCTGATCATCGCAGGAGCGGGCATCTATCTTGCGACTGCTACGAGTTCCACCATTACAAGCTCTTCGACAACTACTTCGAGTTCCCCGTCCTCTACAATTATTTCTACGTCCGTTAGCTCCACATCATCATCCCAATCGACCTCATCCGTTTCGGTGCCATCTACGTCTTCGTCTTCCAGCTCTTCTTCAACCTCAGCCTCGTCCACGAGCATATTCAGCACTAACTCGACTTCTTCCACATCGTCGTCCCCGTTTCACAACACCCTTGTCATTGATGATGCAAATTGGCCCGAGGACGATCTGAATCAGCTTTATGCGGTCTCCTCCTTGCCCTGGCCTAATTGGTTGGAGGATACCGTATACCAGCCACTGATCGGCGTCAATCAGACGTCGGAATACGGAACCGGAGTGATCTCCTATGAACCGGCTCTTGCCAGCAACTGGACCGTATCATCCAACGGCTCTACCTATACAATGAACCTGCAGCAGGGGGTGACCTTCTCTAACGGCGACCCGTTCAATGCCTATCAGGTGTGGTTGGAGATGTACGGCTTTTACTATCTCACTGATAATGCATCTGCCTGGCTTGAATCTTATGCCCTGTTCAACATGAGCAACGTGAGTTTCGGGCCGGCAACGATTGCCCTAATAAATCAGAGTGGAGGTGTGGTGAATCCGACACAGGCAGGTCTGAGTGTTATGGAGAACGCCTCCTGGCCAATCTACGCTACTGGACCTTATCAGATCGTGTTTCAGCTTCAAAGTCCATTCCTGTATTTCCCCGGGACTCTTGTCGCTTATCAGGGACTAATGTTCGACACCCAGTACGTTTTGGACAATGGAGGATTTGGCACCCCCACGCAATTCAATTCGAACTTCAACCAGGCTCCCATCCCGGGAAGTGGACCCTACATCGTTTCCGGGCTTTCTGAAGACAGCTACGTGCAATTCACCCAGAGCCCCACTTACTGGGGCAAGAATCTTACAGCTGCCCAGATCGAGCAGCAGCCGATCTTTGATCCGGGGCATGTCAAGAACGTGGTCATTAACTACAAGCCGGACGACATTACCAGATACACCGATCTTTCTACCGGGGCTTCCCAGGTTTCAATGATCGAATCTGCCGATTGGAACCTTGTGCAGGCGAA
>JASHXQ010000196.1 GCA_030043455.1 Nitrososphaerales archaeon
TGCATCGTGGATTTTTTCAAAGGGCAGTACCCTGCTGATGGCATCGCACCTCTGTCCTGAAAACTTTAGGGCGCCCTCCAGAATCTTCTTCGAAGCTAGAGGAAGATTCGCGTCATCCGCCACCACCGCGGATCCCTTCCCTCCGAGCTCCAGATGCAACTTCTTCATGTCAGACACTTTGGCGACGTGCTTTCCTGTCTCGGTACTGCCGGTAAGTGTAATCATGCTGACGAGTCGATGGCTGACTAGGGTGTCTCCCACATCCCTTCCTCGCCCGGTAACGATGTTCACTACGCCATCGGGGATGCCTGAATACTGCAAAACTCTGCTTAGTAAGATCGAGGACAGCGGGTCGTCCGTGGCGGGTTTGATTACGACGCAGTTTCCGGAGACAAGCGCCGGAATCACTTTGGCAACGAGAGAGAAAAGCGGATAGTTGAAGGGGGTGATGCAGGCGATAACCCCTAGGGGTTCATGTATGACCAGCGCGAACTTCGCCACAGTGTCTTCCGACCAATCACCTGGAAGGTATTCCCCGAAGATGCTCCTCGCTTCCTCCATGGTCATTTTGATTCTATTAAGAGAGGCCCGAACCTCGCCTTCTGCAGATTCAGGAGTCTTTCCCGCCTCGGCGACCAGAGTTTTCACGAAGGTTTCACGATTTTCCTGAATGATATGCCTCGCTCGGTTGAGGATGTTTATCCGGTCGATCGCCGGAATGTCCCGGATCTTCTTGCGAGAATCGTAAGCTGCATTTACCGCGTCATCTGCATCCGAGCCAGCTGCACTTTGAACTCGAGCAATCACCGCCTGGTCGATCGGAGACTTTACTTCAATCAGAGATCCGCTGGAAACTCGCCGCCACTTTCCATTGACAAGGATTTTGAATTCCGGAATTCCATCGGACGAAGAATAGCAATCGTCAAAAATGACGGGCAGTTTCACGATCTGTGCCAGGTCAGCTTCCATCAAATTAATACAGTAGCAAGCTCGGTCTTCGTTATGATATAAATCTGGTCATCAAATAATCAATAGTAGACAGGACCAGTGAGAGCATGGATGCCCTAAATAGTTGGAAGCGAGTCTAAGGAGCATTGCTCCGGTTTTGGTATTCTACTCTTGACTGAGTCAAAACCGCTATCTTTTCGCTTTCTTTGTTGTCTTTTTCTTCGGTTTTGATTTGGGAGCACTAATCTGATCCAAAAATTTTACAACCGCCTGCATGTACTTTTCCCGTTCATCCCAGAAAGGCGTGTGAGCGCTGTTTTCGAAGGTCAAGCGTTTCGAACCCTTGATCCCTCTGTGGATGCTTTCTGCTACTGTCGGCGACACTTCATCATATCTGCCCCCGGTTACCAGCGCCGGAACTTTAATCGTGGGCAGTCGATCTGTGACATCCCAATATTTCAGATTCCCGGTAATCGTATACTCGTTTGGTCCATTCATCAAATGGTACACAGGTTTGCTGATGTTGTCATTCGTATAGTTTAGCTCCTCCGGCCATACTGGCAGCCTGCTAACGTAGCGATGATAAAACACCATCATAGCCTCTATGTATTCGGGATTTTCGTAGCCTCCGACACTCTCGTATTTTCTCAGAATGGCGAGAGTTTCGGGAGGCAGATCCTCCTTCCATCGCTCCATACCTTCGACCGTGAGTGGTACGCTGGCGAGCCCGCCAGCTGTGATCAAACTTTTCAGATTTTTCTGATACTTCAGGGCATACGCAATCGCAAGCGCGCCGCCGTAACTCGACCCCCAGAGATTGATCTTTCCTAGATTCAATGCCACTCTTAGAGCCTCGGCTTCTTCCACGTTGTACTCTATGGAAAACATCCACTTGTTCCGCGGCATCTCAGACTTGCCGACACCGAGCTGATCGTAAAAGACCACTTTGTAACCAAAGTTCGCAAGGTCTGACATCGGAAGGATGTACTGGTGAGGGCATCCCGGCCCTCCGGCGAGAGTCAGAATTGTCCCTTTTACAGGAGCCCCGTCCTTTGGGTCAAAAATTTCGTAAAACAGATTGTATCCCAATACATTGACCATTCCCTGGTTGTCGGAGTGAATCATCAGGATCCCGAGAATCGAAGAAACGGTAAAAATCTTGTCCTACGCGTCACTTTCGCGACAAAGAAAAATCAGCGGCTCCGGATACGCTTAACTTCCCGGCTGGAAATCGGCGTTTCAGAATTTTACGTGAAGCTCTCTATCGCTACGATCCTCTGGGGAAAAATGGCCACCACCCCCGATTTTAGAACCCTGCTTTCAGACATCAGGACTCTCGGTTTTCAGGGCGTGGGTTTTGAGACCCGCTTTCTACCACGAGAAATCCTCCGATATCCAGAAAAGCTTCCGGAGATGGTGGACACGGCCGGACTGGAAAATGCCGGATCTTACTCTTCCATGAAGCGCTCCGACATGGAATGGGCGGCCAAATCCAAAACGCCGTTGCTCTGGGTCGTAGTCCGCCGAGAGAAAAAACTGAGGGAAGCAATCAGGACTCTGTCCAAATTCTCCAAACTGGCTCTCAACTCCTCCATCATCCCTGCGCTCCACAATCATCTGGGCACTTGCTTTGAAACCGAGGAAGCTCTCGACCAGGCTTTTGCGGAAGTTGACGGGCTGAAACTATGCTACGATACGGCTCACGCCGAGGCCGTGGGGATAGGTCAGCACCAATTCATAGCAAAGTACCACGACAAGATCGCCCTCGTCCACCTGAAGGATCTCCGCAAAAAAGTCCCGAAAAGCGGGGTATCCTTCACGAAGGATTTCGTAAATATTGGAAGTGGCATCGTCGATTTTGGCAAGGTGATTTCGAGTCTTAGGGAATTCAAGTACGAGGGGCCACTGATGCTGGAGCTGGACGCCGCAGTCGGGAAGAAACCCAATAGGTTAGCTGCCGAGGGACTGGCCAGAATCTCCAAGCTCCTGAGTTAGATCTCAGACTATCCCCAAAAGCACAGGTTTCCATTGAGCGTGGTATGCTTGTGATACCGCTCATCTCGTTTGTTATGCTCGAGTTCGCAGGGTGAGAGGTGCTGCGGACAGACCGATCTGCATCCCTGTTTGATTACGTGCTCAATCCTTCTTCTCGTTTCTGCCAAATTTCTGCTTTAGCTCCTCGATTCTCTTCTGCTGCGCGAGAAGTACCCCCAGGAGCAGGCCTTCAGTCTCATGTCCCGGAGGTGCGTTTTCGACAAAATCCCAGTAGGGCATCGCATTTTGGATCGCCCGATCAAGCGCCGTCCTGTCTTCAAACGAAAGTGAGTCGATGGATTCTTGCCAAGCATTCAGTTCGTCCCTCAACCTAGAGTTTCCAAACAGATCTGGCATATGTTACTGTAAGATTACAGTAACTATATAGCATTTGTCGCACTGCAAACTTAGGGCGTAATTTAGACTTGGAGGGTTTCTTGGAGGAAGAAGAAGAACAATTTATCCGGAATACGAAATCACGATTCAACACGAGTTTCCGCAGATTTCACATGACTGATATAAAGTGCAATGGATCAAATTTCTTGACAAGAGATCATGTTATTCTGTCTTGAGCTAGCCCCTCCAACGAGGACTTTCAGGCAGTCAAGTTTGAAGAATCGCTATCGCTTCTCTTAGCACACTGTCTCTATTGGCCGAAAGGCCTGGACACTTTCATGAAAT
>JASHXQ010000197.1 GCA_030043455.1 Nitrososphaerales archaeon
TTCCCCAAGGTCCAAGAGATCGTGGAGGGCGAAGTCGTGGAAATTACCGATTTTGGAGCGTTCGTGAGGATCGGGCCCACGGATGCTTTGCTTCACCTATCGCAGATTACTGACGATTATCTGACAAGCGACGTAAAGTCCGGGCAGATCATCGCAAGTCAGACGAAAAGGATACTGAAGGTGGGGAGTAAGGTGCGAGTCAGGATCACAGCTGTGAGTTTGCCTCGCGGCGCTGCGCTAGGCAAGATCGGCGTGACTTGCAGACAGCCGTTCTTGGGTGCATGGGAGTGGATTGAAGAGGATGTGGCGAAGGCTCAGAAGGGGCTAGCGGGCAAAAAGTCTGGAGACGGCGGAAAGGAAGAGCCGAAGGAAAAGCCAGAGAAGAAATCAGGAAAGAAGTGACAATTGCCTAGAGAATTCGCATGTAGAAAGTGCAGGACACTCACTACAGGAAAAATATGTCCTAACTGCCATAGCACGGAGCTTACACCGGACTGGTCGGGTTTGATCGTTGTGGTGGAGCCGGAAAAATCTACGGTTTCAAAAACCCTGAATATTACTAAGCCAGGGAGATACGCCCTAAAAGTAAGCTAGGTTATCTGGACGGGCGTTTTCTAAATGTCGTCCAGTACCCCGATCAGCGACCGACTTCGACAAGATCTGAAGAACCCGCTTGGGCGAATTGTAGTGGACCACGACGTAAATGCAGACCTTCTCGCACCTTACTTTAGGGTGGAGGGCCTCAGAGTCTGTGTGGGTGACCGAACGACGGAGCGGTTTCACCAGTTGGGATTTTCTCCCGATCTGGAGATCGTCGATTCCTTGGAGAAGAGACAAGCCAGACAGGTTCCCCCCTTGGTGGAAGAAGATCAAAGAGTGCTGCTTCACGCGGCTAATCCTCCCGGGGCGCTCTCGGGAGAGTCCCTTGGACAGCTAGGAGCCTGTCTAAAGACTATCGAGAAATTCGGGTCCAAGGTAAGATTAGAAATCTCTGGTGAAGAGGATTTGCTAGCACTTCCAGTAGTCGCTTTTTTTCCAACCAACACGGTCACCTTCTACGGTCAACCGAACGTCGGCCTGGTGATCGTCAATTCCGAAGAATCGCGCGAGAGAGCGAAGAGCGTTCTCAGAGAACTCAACATACTTTCGTTGTTGTGAACCGCCCTAGAAGAAAGGCAGCTTTTTTCGTGACACTAAACGATTAAATAATATTACGCCCAACTCCTAGTTTCCGGAACTCGAAAAGAGCCTGATCTAAGAATTGTCAACAATTGAAATTTTGCAAGATTCAGAAAACAAGCTTCTCTCGAGAAGAGAGCTCACGCTTGTCTTCAAGGGAGGAAGTGGATTTATCTCCCGGCCTGCAGCAACCGAGGCAATCTCCTCGAGGATGGGAGTTCCCAAGGAAAAGGTCCGCGTAATTTCACTGGAGGGGAAGTTTGGATTGCGCGATCTGGTCGCCAAGGCGTACGTGTATTCGGATGTCGCCGATGAGAAAAAGCAGCTTCCGGCTTTTCTTTCAATCAGGGAGCTTCCCAAAGATGAACGCAAGAAGGCGCGAGAGGCGCTAAAGCCGAAACCGGCAGCTCCCGGGGCTGAGGCCGCAAAGAAAGCTTAGGGATTGAGAGACATGTCGGAACAGAAAGCTGTCCAAGCAAAGCCCGCGGAAGCTGCTGCACCAGCGGCGCCTGCCGCGAAGGCCGTGGCTGCGCCGAAGAAAAAGCGAAAGGAGAGTCCGGTTCACAAATTTTACCAGGTAAAGGCAGACAAGGTTGACCGGTTGCGAAAGGAATGCCCCCGATGCGGCCGAGGCGTATTTCTTGCTGAACATCGGGATCGACTGACTTGCGGAAAGTGTGGCTACACTTCATTCAAAAAGAAGTAAACGTCGCTCACTTCTCGAGATCTTGCCTTACGGCACTTAGTACGTTCGGTGCTATGAACGCTTGAAAGGGCGCCCGATATCTTAGGGCGGCGGCCTCTTCTAGGGCCTTGCTATCGCTTGATTTTTGCTGGTAGCCGTGGGCGAAGGCCGATATCAGTTTACGTGCCCTCTCTTCTTTGAGCGTGAACCGCACTGAATAGTAGATGAACTCTGCGAGGTCCCAAGTCTTGTTGCCACCGGGATGGGACTGCTCAAGATCCACGAAATAAATCCGGGAATCATTGTCAGAATAGATTGCATTGGAGGGCTTCGTGTCACCCATGCAATACCCGTGGTTGTGCATTATCGCTAGGTCCCGCCCAAAGCTCTCTATCGGGGCGAGGTCTTCACTATCCTCGTCAAAGTACGAAGCTTCTACCTTGGAAAGATCCCTCCCCTTGATGAACCGGGTTACCATCAATTTTTGAGGGAAGAACACGGCGATCACGTCCGGCGTTCTAAGACCAAACTTGCGCAACTCTCTGGTCGCCCGGAACTCTCGGTACAGGCGTTCCGTGGGATTCACTGTAAAATCCGTGTTTCGAAGTGACCACAGGTTCAGAACACCCCACTTCATTCCGCGGATATCCTTGAAGCGTTTCACCGTGATGGAGATTTCCTTTCCTTTCTCCAGATCTCGCAGCGTGTAAAAACCGGCGGTGGTGTAAATCTCTCCAAGGGAATTCTTGGTCACCTCGCAAGAGGAACTGTCCATGCCCAAGTATTCGATTAGATCCTTGAACCAATCCTTGCTGGACACAAAGAGCTTGCTTCCTGTTATTGACCATGAATTTCGAGGGGACTTTATCCGATCCGGTAATTTCCTAGATCTTCGAGATCTGGAAATTTTGGAGATCACTTCGTGGCCCACGACATTGGGACTCACTCTGCCTGCGTATCCGTGGACTGCGTACTGTTTCAGAGATTTCGAGGTATACGATGCGGCAGCTTCAATCTTGCCTGGAACTCCAGCATGAAATCCCTTCTGCGATGGGAGGATACGCAGAAAGTCAGACTTTTCGTCGAGAGTAACCACTCCCTCACTCTGGAGTTCCTTGGCAGCTTTCCTAAAACCACCTAGGGAGGATTCTAAATTGGAAGCTAGCAGTTCGTCTCCGTACGTCTTGGAATAGCTGTACACTACCGGCGGATAGATTGCAGCACGTTTCTTCAACTTCTCAAACAAGAAGTAACTCAATGGAAAATTGATTTCGCCGACAAACTGCTCATAGTCCACGACAGCATCGGCAAGCCCTTCGAGGATAACCCTTCTCTTGTAAGCGATTTCGTACTCTCTGAGAAAGTCCTCACCATGAATTGGAAAGTACGAATTTAACAGTCTCCCGGATACGAACTCTCCGAATGTAGATTTCTTGCAATCGTTTTCGATAGCCTTCGGGTCCACGACTAGAGCAGAGCACTCCACCGCCCCGTTCAAGTAATTGTATTTCACTCGTTGCGAGAAAGGCTTCAGGACCAGAATTACGTCGTAATCGCTGCTTTTTCCGGCATAACCAGCAACTTGAGATCCATAGACGCACATTGCGACCATCTCCCTCTTGGACAGAAGTGGAGCCACTGTTTCGGTAACCGCCTGAACTTCGGCAGAGGATAAAGCTCGCAAAGTCTCGAGTAAGCCAGCTCAGGCAACCATGACTGGGGGTTTAGTATTATATTTTCTACTTCAAAGGACCAATTTTTTTCAAGAGCTCGACAGCCTTGGGCTCGAAATTGGTCCTGGCCAGAGAGTCAATTGATATTTGCACCTGATTTGCTCCCATACTGATCTTTTCAGTGGGGAAACCCTTCTCTATCCAGAAATGACGACATTTTTCTATCAACTTTTCATTTGTGAAGCCTTTGGCGAAATTTTCCTCCAGTTGCTTCGGAAGCTTGCTTCTCTTTGAGAACACAAGGAACGGATCCAGGATTCTGGTGTTATCTTCGTACGATTGCTCAAATAAAGACCCGGAGGAGATATCCGAGACAAAGTCTCTCCCACTGAACCGCCTAACTAGCTCCAAATAGTGTAGAAATTCATGGGCCATCACCTGGCGCAATACAGCTCTGGTGGCGTAAAGAACAAGAGGGGCGCTCAGTTGAATTAGGATTGAAGCTCTTTCGTCGATGTCCAGGGGTATAGTTCTCGCGAAAAGAATTCCTAGCTCACCAGTACTGCTTGGAGAGGTTGAAACATAGAGGGTGGGATCCACATAGTAAGGAGGATAAGGAACCCCACACAACCGCTCAATTTCTGAGGCGGTACTTTCGATTACATTTTTCTTCGCCAGAATTCTTTTCTTGACCTTTTCATTCAGCTTTGTGGAAGTCGTTACAGCGCCAAATGAGTTCACTTTGGGGTTCAGAGTCCCCTCGCTCCCCAAGGTTGGTGAATAATTGAGCAGAAGAAAGCGGGAAAGATTTCTGGCGACTTTTTCGATCAGACGATGCCAATCATCGTGGAAATCTGTCGCCTGGCACAAGCTCCAAGTTGTTGAGCAGCTGTTTCCGGTGGGATTGGGTTCACGAACACTCCACTCCCCCGCTCGAGACCGGCCCACTTTACCATTTGGGGATAAACTTCAATGTGCCAGTGGATCTGCTTCGTTGTTTTCTTCTCTGAGGAGATATGAAAGGCAATGTTGTAGGGCGGATTCTTGAGAAGTTTATCCAGTCCTCCCAGAGTCGATATCAACATCGTCGCAAGATCTTGAATCTCTTTTTGGGAAACCTTCAGAAAGGATGTTTCGTGTCGTTTCGGAAAGATCCAGAATTCGTAAGCATGAGTAGAAGCCCAGGGAGTGAAGGCAACGAAATTGTCCGTCGCAAGAATCATCCGCGGCCCAATTGATTCCAAATTGACTACCTTGCACATGGGGCATACGCCGAACTCCGACATGGAATCGTGCACGGCTTCTGCTTCTTCCTCAATCAATGGGGGCAGTCTGGAGAGGGTGACGGTCTGGAGGTGGGGGTGCGATAAAGAGGCTCCGGCTTCATACCCACTGTTGACAAAAACCGATACATATCCTACGGTTTTCTTGGAATAGAGCCATCGGACGCGGTCCTGAAGGGTTGCGAGCACATCAATCCACTGTTCATACGGCAGAGTACTGAAGGTAGCTGAGTGATCCTTGGTGACAACCATGACATGGTGATAACCTAGCGCCGGCTCTGACTGAAGCGGATAGTCGCGAAACTCCGTGGTAGCTTCTGGACTGACCGCCGGAAAATTGTTGGGAAAATATCGGACTGACCAATCGTGAATCCTCTCAGCGTCCGAGTCTGATAACTTCAGCAGAGTGTTTTCAGTAGAGACCAGTACCAGATCGGCAGGAGCAGTCATCTCCTCATTGCCCGGACAAAAAGGACAAGATTCTTTGCCTGTTGAAAAATTCTCAGCCGGTTTGAACTCAATTGGACGGTTCTGTCTTTCTGGAGAAACGAGAACGAGCCTTCGCGTAAAGTAATCCTTTCTTAGCTCGGGCATCTGCGGCGAGCAAGGCCGGCGAAGGTATTAGAGTTAATCGATTTCCGGTTTTCGATCTCGTGAGATTAATCCGACAGTCAGAATTCTCCATTCATGCAACAACAGAATGCGCGGTAGATAATGAGGGAAAAATTCTCTGAGTGTGAATCGGGAAATCTAAAAGCTAGAAGTGTTATGAGGCTCCATACAAATTTTACAATTCGAGCTCTTTACTTGAGGATCGACCTCATAGTGCAAATCGCACATGTATCCTTGTCGCATGACGTAATCGCAGATTTCCTTGATCATATTCGCGA
>JASHXQ010000198.1 GCA_030043455.1 Nitrososphaerales archaeon
TGATCTCCTTCACCTGTATGATTGTAAACCACGTCGAGAATGACTTCGATCCCAGATCGGTGGAGTGCTTTCACCATGTCTTTGAATTCGGTCACTTGGCCTCCCAGTGATCCAGTGCTCGAAAATCGGCTGTCCGGCGCGAAGTACCCAATCGTGTTGTACCCCCAGTAGTTGGTGAGTGTTTCGTCCAAGAGAAATTTGTTATCTACATGGTGATGTATTGGCAGGAGTTCGATCGCGGTGATTCCAAGATCCTTCAGATAACGAACTACACCCGGTGAAGCTACTCCCGAGTATGTCCCCCTTTTCTCTTCGGGCAGATCGTGATAGATCTTGGTCAGGCCCTTTACGTGGGCTTCATAGATTACTGTCTCGTTCCAGGGAGTTCTAAGAAGCGTGTCCCCTTCCCAGTCATACTTTGGATCAATCACGATTGATTTAGGGCAGAAGGGACCCGAGTCTCGTTGATCCATGGAGAGGTCCCCTGCAGAGTCCCCAATTGTATAACCGAATAGCTCATGGTTCGAAGTTACAGGACCGGATATAGCTTTCGCATAAGGATCTATCAAAACTTTGTACTTGTTGAACCTCTGACCTTTCTCCGGCTCGTAAGGGCCATCGACCGAATAACTATACAACTGTCCTGGCAACAAGTCCGGCAAATAAGCATGCCAAACATGACCTGTCACTTCCGTAAGGGCGACCGTTTCTTTGGCGTTCTGGCTCAGGTCATTTTCATATAGGAGCAAGTTAACTGCAGTTGCGTTTTCAGAGTAAATTGCGAAATTTACCCCTTTTCCGTCCCAAGACGCCCCTAGGGGATAGGCTGAGCCCGGCCAGACTCTCATTACTAATCCTTACTACTTCTGCCCAAGCATACTCTTTGTCATCGCTAAAGTGTTGGCTGAAGAATCATCGTGTAAGCTTTCTCGGAATTCTGATAAACTCTAGGCAGGTGATTGCGTAGCCATCTCTTTTTTTGCGGAGGCTGAGGTCGCCGGGGTCTCGGCTACACGAGGTAAATCCAGACCCAGGAGATCCTCCAAGCCCTTTATGGGAATCATGATCCAATCGGGCCGGTTATTCAGTTCGTATCCTAGCTCGTAGATCACTTTCTCCAGAAGATAAGCATCTAAAAGGATCGATACAGAAGTTTTGTCACTCGGAAGTATCTGGCTTCCCGCAACCGTGTTCAGGTAAGACCTCAAAAAGAGCGCGCTGACAGCCTTGTACCAGACCTTCGCGGCGTTTAGGGCAAGCTCTGGATTCTCTTTGATCTTCGAATTGTTGTTTCTCAGGACTACGGAGAGAGCGGCATAATGAAAAGATCTGATCATGCCTGCCACATCCTTCACCGGAGATCTCTTCAACCTTCTATCGGTAAGAGACCTTGCCGGTTCTCCCTCAAAATCTATGATCACGAAATCCTTTCCAGTAAACAGAACCTGCCCTAAGTGATAATCCCCGTGAATCCGAGATCTGACGCAATCGAACTTTGCGTGCTTCAGTTCTCCAAATCTCTGACCGATTTCTGACTGATGAGAAAGTATTAGATCTAGCTCCTTTTTCACATCCGGAGGAAAAACCAGAGTCGTACTCCGGCATTGCTGAAAAATTCGGTTGGAGTAGCTAGTCATGGATTGGGCTACCGCCACCTGTTCCAGATATCCAAAGTGCTCCGGTTTGAAATTGGGGTCGTCCGTTTCCTTGAGAAGAGCGAGATGGAATTCACCGGTCCTTTTTCCAAGCAGGCGCACCCAATCATCGAAAGGAAGGCCTAGCTCTTCTAGGGTTTCTTCGGGCAAGTCTGATTCAGCCAGAGAAATGATCGGCAATTCGAGACCGCCCTCGGGCACACGCTTTGAGGATAGAGCATCTTCTAGAAAGCGTTCAAACTGGCCGTGGAAGAGACTCCAAGCGTTTCCTTCATTTCGCATGTATTGCTCTAAAATACCCACAACGGCGGGCTCGGCGCCTGGAGCCTTGTAGGAAAGCGTCCCAACCAGACGAGGGATCGACTCGAAGTTGTTTTTAGAGAGAGCTGCTTCGATCTCCACTTCGGGATTCGGACCCTCCTCTACCCTGCGCAGGAACTTCATGATGTATCTGTCCTCATAGGCAAGAGAAGAATTGCTCTGCTCTACCCCCATAATGTCGGACTTCTCCGGGAGCTTGTCGGAAGACAGTTCTTCAGAGAACTTGGCACTGGTTAGCTCACTTTGCGATCCGGTAACCGTTCTTCCAGAGGCCAGAAATTCGAGGAGGCTTGTTCGGAAGCTTTTGTCGTAGAGAGCATCGTAGAGAACACCCGGAGTATTCTTGTCGATAGAGACTCTCGCTACAATGGAATTTCTGACGCTCTCTTCCAATTGCCCCGAAATGTCCACGCTGGAATACGTGAGTGGTAGGAGGTAAGATTCCGGCAAACCCTCAGTATAGTAAACGTCTACGAGCACAATCAGTTGCGAATTTTTCGCTGTCTGATCTTCGCGGAAGGTAATGACCTCTCTTACCCGTACTTGTTCGATTGTTCGCCCCTTGCCTCCGAACCATCGGTTGGCTCGCAAGAACTGAGGCAGGACTTCAGATTCCAGTTGATCTTTAGGCCTTCCCACAAAAAGATCTTGGATTCTCTTCTTGGTTTCCATGGCTGGAATCTGAGCTGGTTTCGCGATCTCGGAACGCTTCTCCAACTTCAAGTTGAAAACATAGTACCCGAATGGTGCGAAGGTGAGTCGATAACCGGCACTCCCTATCGGGGGGAAAAGACCGCTTCCAAAAATGTCGGTCGGCCGCCTGTCAGAAAACCTCGATAGATCTAGATCAGTCGCCTGTGGTCTCCCGGACAGATTTACAACAATGAGTAGGGTTTCCTCTCCGTACTTTCTAACATAAGCCAAGATTTTGGTGTTCCCTGGATAAAGGAATTCAATGCCCCCTCTGCCGAACGCCTTGAAGGATTTCCGGAGAGCGATAACCCGCTTGGTCCACCACAGGAGAGAGGAGGGATCGTTCTGCTGGTTTTCGACATTGACTGCCTCATAGTGATATTGGGGCTCTATTATTACAGGGAGGTACAGTTTCTGGGGGTTCGTTTTCGAAAATCCCGCATTCAGGTCAGCACTCCACTGCATGGGGGTGCGAACTCCGTTCCGATCACCCAAGTAGAAGTTGTCCCCCATGCCGATTTCGTCTCCGTAATAGATCACAGGAGTTCCAGGCATGGTGAACAGAAGTATATTCATGAGCTCTATCTTGCGTCGATCATTGCCCAGGAGGGGAGCCAACCGGCGACGTATGCCCAGATTTAGGCGGGCCTGCCGATCTTTGGCGTAGACCCTGTACATATAGTCGCGCTCTTCGTCAGTTACCATTTCTAGCGTAAGCTCGTCGTGATTCCGGAGGAACATAGCCCATTGGCTGTTGTCCGGGATTGCAGGAGTTTGTTCCAAAATGTCAATGATCGGAAAACGGTCTTCCATCTGGATCGCCATAAACATCCGGGGCATGAGCGGAAAGTGGTAAGCCAGATTGCATTCGTCACCCTTTCCGAAGTATTGAGCGGCGTCCGACGGCCATTGGTTGGCTTCAGCCAACAGCATCCGGTTTTTGAAACCCGAATCGATGAACGCTCTAAGTTTCTTCAGAAACTCATGGGTTTCCGGCAGATTCTCGCAATTGGTCCCTTCCTTCTCGTAAAGATAGGGTACTGCGTCCAGTCGCAGTCCGTCCACCCCCATCTTGAGCCAATAATCGACTACGCTCAACATAGTCTTTTGAGTAAATTCATTTTCGAAGTTCAGATCTGGTTGATGCGAATAAAACCTGTGCCAATAGTATGCCTTGCCGACATTATCCCAAGCCCAATTCGACACTTCGAAATCTTTGAAAATGATTCGCGCCTCAGTGTATTTGTTAGGCGTGTCACTCCAGACGTAGAAGTCTCGCCACTTCGATCCTGATTCGGACGTTCTCGATTTCTTGAACCACGGATGCTGATCCGAAGTATGGTTCAAAACCAGCTCCGTGACGACGCGGAGACCCCTGGAATGAGCTTCGGATAGGAACTCCTTGAAATCTTTCAGGGCTCCATACAGAGGATGAACCTCAAAGTAATCTGCAATGTCATACCCATCGTCTTTCAAT
>JASHXQ010000015.1 GCA_030043455.1 Nitrososphaerales archaeon
ACGACTTTTCTCGTACTTTCGTTAAGATACTGATTGACCACCTCTTTCTCGTAGGAGGCACGACTCCCTTTCTCGATGTCACCATGTAGGTACTTGCCAGCCAGGACACCCTGAGCTAGTGGAACGTACGCCATAATTGCGAGACCGAATTTCTTTGCTACCGCGAACTTACCCTCTATGGTTTCGATCTGTCTTTCGAGTAAATTGTAGGGTTCCTGCATCGAGATAAAACCTTCAAGCGAATATCGTTCGGCGAGTTCCATGAATTCAGTGATACTTGAAGCAGGGTGGTTGCTCTCCCCGATGTATCTGATCAGTCCGCGGTCGATCAGGTTGTCCAAAGTCTTCATTGTCTCGCGCTTTGGAGTGCGCGTATCTTCCCAGTGCAGCTGATAGAGATCCACGTATTTCACACCGAGCCGCATGAGCGACTCCTCGATCTGCCAGAGGATGTGCTTTCTTGAAAGTCCCTCACCATTCGGCCAGGAAGCCATCTTTCCCCTTACCTTGGTCGCGATGACCCATGACTCTCGGTCATAGTTCTTGAGGAGACGACCCAGGATCCTCTCGGAATTTCCCGTGTGAATTACGTCTGCGGTGGACATCTTGCCGTGATATCTATTGGCTTCGTCAATGAAATTGATCCCTGCGTCGTATGCCCTTCTTACAATTTTCTGAAATTCCTCTTCGTTGACTTTCTCTACGTTATCTTCGTCTAGAATTCCCGCGCCTGGCAAATGCCACGCGCCGAGGCAGAGCTGCGAGACGACGAGACCGGAAGGGCCGAGGTTGACATATTTCAAATGGGATCTCGATCAGTTCGCTTTGCAATTTTTACAAAAGGATTTACCCGAGCTGCTTCAAACTCCGAAATTCTTCCTCTATGAAAAGTTCGCATCGTCGCATTCCAGATTGCTTTATTGCGTGAACGAGCTTCCGGAGAGAGGCATCTGAGGAAATCTAGGAAATGAAATTTGGCATCCAGCATCCCAATTTTAGTTATGACGGTCAGGGCCCCGAAATTATCAACAGCCTCGTCACTCTCGCAAAGACCGGAGAGCAATTGGGTTTTGACTCTTTCTGGCTGATGGATCACTTTCATCAGATTTCCGGTGCGGGTAAACCGGAGGAGCCGATGCTGGAAGGATGGACGGGCATCTCGGTGCTCGCCGGTCTCACCAGTAAGATAAGGCTGGGCACTCTCGTCACCGGTAACTTTTACCGGTATCCCTCTGTCCTCGCAAAGATCGGCGCGACGCTGGATGTGTTGAGTAAAGGACGACTTATCCTCGGTATTGGCGGCGGTTGGAATGATCTCGAGTCTAAAGCATATGGGATTCCTTTTCCCTCTGTCAGGGAAAGATTGGACCGTCTGGATGAAGCCGTGCAGCTAATCAAGAGAATGTGGACAGAAGATCGCGCCAACTTTTCCGGGAAGTACTACAAACTGGAAAATGCTTTGTGTAATCCCAAGCCGATTCAGAAGCCGCACCCTATGATTCTGATTGGTGGCGGAGGAGAAAAGCGCACTCTGTTGACCCTCGCCAAGTACGGAGATGCCTGCAATCTCTTTGGTACACCGGAAACTGTGAAGAAGAAACTGGATGTACTAAGGCAACATTGCAAAGCGGTCGGAAGGGACTATGACTCGATCCTGAAGACGAAGCTTACGCGGGTGATAATCAGTGAAGATCGAAGCGTGGTCGACAGCACAGTGGAAAGGATCTCGAAACTGCTACCCCCTGGAATGACTGTCAAAGACTCGTACATTTACGGCACTCCCGAGCAGGTCGAAGCTCAGGTGAGAGAATTCGTGAATGTGGGAGTGCAGTACCTCATAACCAGTTACAGTGGCGACAGAGAGCTTGTCCAATTGAAACTCTTCGGAGAAAAAGTCCTGCCAAAGTTCTGATCGGTTCCGACATTGCGACACCCTCTTTGTTCGGTGGTATCCGCCGGTTGTGCCAGATACGGCAGGAGAGAGGGGCTCTCGGCGGCGGAACTACTGAATGAAGCCCTGGATGAACTGTTTGCAAACAGCCCCAAGTTAAGCCAGGAAGACGTCAAGGCGATCTTCATCGGACAGGCTTTCGAAAGCTTCGAGCACAAAGCAAGTGGAGCAGAGGTCACAAACAATTACGGTTTCCGGAACCTTCCTACAATTAGGGCAGAGACCGTTTCATCTTCCGGCGGAGCCTCGTTGCGACTGGGGGTTCTAGCCATATTGTCAGGCATGTACGACGTGGTCCTCTGCTGCGGTACAGAGAAAATGACCTCGGTCGAGACTGCTGAGGCGGTAGAGATCATTTCGATGGCCGCAAACAGAGCTTTCGAGCAGTGGAGTGGGGCCAATTTGGCCGCTCTCAATGCTCTAGCAGCGAGAGAGCACATGCGAAAATATGGCACGACAGAAGAGCAACTGGCGGCGGTAGCGGTAAAAAATCACGAAAATGCTTTCGAGAATCCCAAAGCCTACCTGCGCAAGCTCGTATCTATCAAGGATGTCCTCTCCTCCAAGCCCATATGCTCTCCTCTGAAGCTTTATGATTGTTCGCCAGTGTGTGATGGTGCGAGCGCGATTGCACTCTGCTCCCCGGAAATTGCGAGGAAATTTACTGAAACCCCGATAGACATCATCGGGAGCGGGGAAGCCAGCGACTCCGACGTAGTCTTCCGGGACGACATTACCAGCTTCCGTTCCACTAGAATAGCATCCAGAAACGCGCTCGAAATGTGCGATTTGAAGATCAAAGAGATGGAT